>CAYXBH010000014.1:0-16367 GCA_964463185.1 uncultured Azospirillum sp.
ATAGGAACAAAGAATAAAGTTGAGGCATTCTTCAATAATATTGTGTAATTGAGCCAAACATAAAAACACTCAAACTAAAAAAGCCGGAATGTCCTTTATCAAAGACATTCCGGCTTTTCTTCAGAGATAAAATATCAAACCAGCATTGCGGTAAATTCGGCTTCCGAGACTACCTTGTCATCAACCATAGATTTTCCTTTGAAAACAAAGACATTGCGACGAGCCTGGATTTTTTCGACATGCATTCTCAACTGGTCACCAGGTTTAACCGGTTTACGGAATTTTACGCCATCAATGGACATAAACAGCACGCTGTTTTTCTTTTCTCCCTGATTTTCAAAAGAGGAAATTACCAGAGCACCCGCCGTCTGAGCCATTGCCTCAATTTGCAAAACCCCGGGCATAACCGGATTTCCCGGAAAATGTCCCTGGAAAAACTCTTCGTTCATGGTAACGTTTTTGATACCGATCCCTTTTTCTCCGGGAACTTCCACTTCCAGCCTGTCCACCAGCAGAAACGGATAGCGGTGAGGCAAAAAGTTCATAATATCCTCAATATTATAGATTTTATTTTCAGACATATTTTTTTTCCTTTTTTTAGTGATAAAATTTATTTCTTAGAGTTTTTCTGCAAAAACGCCACCTGACGCATAAAGTCCTTAAAAGCCACGGCCGGTGAACCCATCACCACCGTTCCCGGCTCAATATCTCGCATAATGCCGGACTGAGCAGCAATCTGTGCGCCGCTACCAACATTGATATGATCAGCAAAACCGCTCTGCCCGCCGCAAACAACATAATCACCGAAATTGCAGCTACCGGCAATCCCCGTCTGCGAAACCAGGATACAACCGCGACCAACCTTGTCATTATGAGCCACCTGCACCAGGTTGTCAATCCGCGTTCCATCTCCGATAACCGTATCGTCCAAAGCACCGCGGTCAATACAGGTACAAGAACCGACTTCCACATCATTGCCAATAATCACCCGGCCAAGCTGGGGAATACGCTTATGAACGCCGTTAATGGTCTGAAAACCAAACCCGTCCTGCCCAATACGCGCACCATTGTAAATATAACAGTTGTTTCCCATAATCGTATAAGCGATACAGGCCTGGGCGCCGATTCTGCAGTTTTCTCCGATAACGCACCCCTCACCGATCACGGCAAAAGATTCAATAACCGTCCCCGCACCGATCTCGGCATTGGCACCGATAACGGTGTAGTCAGCAACAGAGCACCCCTCCCCTATCTTAGCTGTCGGATCAATACAAGCCGTGGAGGCAATCCCCGCCACCGGTTTTTTTTCGGCATACATGGCTTCGTTTAAAGTCAGAAAGGCCTGTTTCGGATTATCCGAAACAAGCACCGCCACCGTCGGCGCCACAAACGGCGCCAACTCCGCCATCGTAACACAGGCGGTTGCCTTTATCTCGGCACCGGCCGCCTTTTTCTTACGGTCATAAAAGAAGCAGATTTCCTCGGCGCCGGCCTTGGACATGGTATTGATATCCTTTATTACCGTTTCCGCAGACGAAGCGTCCTGCAGGGACGCCCCGCAGATTTCAGCAATCTGTGCTAAAGTAAATTCCTTTTTTTTAATAAAAAAGCGCGTATCTATCATTTTCCCTCCATTACAGGCTGGTACCAAAATTCAGACGGAAAACTTCCGTTTCGTCATAATCTTCTTTAACAATCGGGAAACCGAAGTCAATATCAATTTTTCCCATCGGCGACAACCAACTGAACCCGAAACCGACAGAAACACGTGGCGTATCAGAATACTCAACGATTCGGTAGCTAACATCATCCGGTTTGCCGAGCACACCGACATCAACGAAAGTGCGACCTTTAATACCCACTTCATCCAATCCAATCGGAAACATGACTTCCGCACCAGAATAGATCATCCAGTTACCACCCAGGGCATCTTCCGTATATTTGTCGCGGGCACCGATACCGGCACTGTCAAAGCCGCGCATAGTCGAACCACCGAGAAAATAACGTTGAGACAAACGAATGCTGTCGCCGTTATAACCAGTGATATAACCGCCATTGATAAACAGTTTTAATGTATAATTATCAAAGAAAGTATTATACCAATAGGCCTTGGCGTCAAATTTCAGATATTTTTCATCACCGCCCAAACCGGCAACATCATTGCCAAAAGACAGAAAATAACCTTCTTTTGGATCAATCGCACTATCACGCTTGTCATAGTAAAGAGTTTGCCCAACACTCGAAGCAATATATTCACCTTCTTCTTCCTGAATATAGATGGACGCGGTCGAACTAACATCTTTAATTTCATCCTGACGCAAAGTATAACGGACGCTTTGCGAAAAATCATCCGTATATTTCCACCCCAGACGCAGACGGCCGCCTATTATATCTTCATCATAAGAGGCCTCATCCTGATAGTCACTCTCACTCTTAAACAGATCAACACCAGCCGACAACGGACGATCAAGAAAATAAGGCTCCGTAAAATTAATATTATAATCCTGAACTCGTTCGGAAATCCCCAGATCAAAACCGAGTTTCTGTCCTTTTCCCATAAAGTTGTTTTCAGTAACTCCCGTACGAACCAAAGCGCCGTTAACAGTCGAATAGCCAACCCCGACATTAAAATAACCGGTCGATTTTTCGGTAACATTGACATTGATATCCGCCTTGCTGTCATCATTGGTCGGCTGGGGTTCAATATTGACTTTGCTGAAATAATTCAGATTTTCCACATTGCGACGAGATGCCCGGATCTTGGCGGCATTAAAAGCGTCGCCTTCATTGATGCGTAACTCGCGGCGGATAACATCATCATATGTCCGGTCATTTCCGGTAATATTGATCCGGTCGATGAAAACTCTGGCTCCTTCCTTTACCCGGAAATTAACCGTCATTTCACCGTTTTTCATATCTTTGTTCAGTTCAGGGGCAACTTCAACAAAAGCAAAACCACGTTTACCCAGTTCTTCCGTCAACGCATAAACACTTTTCTCAACCTTAGAAGCATTGTACCAGTCGCCAGCCCTAATATCCAGCTTGTTCTCCAGACCACTGACGTCCATATCCGGAATTTCAGAAACAATGTTGATAGCTTTGAGCTTATAGCGGACACCTTCTTCCAGAACCATCGTAATCACAAACGACCGGCTGTCAGGGCTGAGTTCCGCCACCAACGAAACAACCCGGAAATCGGCATAACCACGATTGTTGTAAAAACGCCGCAATAATTCTTTGTCATAGTTGCTTTTTTCGGGATCATAATTTTCCGAAGAAGAGAAAATCCGCCACCATCTGGTTTCCTTGCTTAAGATTTCTCCCTGCAAATCGTTGTCACTGTAATGCCTATTACCGATAAAATTGATTTTGGTAATTTTGGCCAGCGGACCTTCGTCAATTTCATAAATCAGATCAACGCGATTCTGGTCGCGCTTGATCACTTTCGGCTCCACGGCCGCGGCATAGCGCCCCACCCTCTTATAGATACTAAGAATCCGCTGCACATCTTCCTGTACTTTAGCAGTGGTATAAATCGAACGGGGACAGAGCTGTACTTCGCTTTCAAGCATTTTGTCGTCCACCTTGTTATTGCCGTCAAAAAAACGTTTGTTAATAATCGGATTTTCATCCACCTTAATATTCAGCACATCGCCTGTGATGTTAAAAGAAACATCGGAAAAAAGACCCGTGGTATAAAGTTTTTTGAAAGCGACGTTTAATCTTTCGGAATCAACGTCATCTCCCGGATTTACATTGACATAAGAAAGAACGGTTTCCCGCTCAACCCTCTGCAGTCCGTCAACTTTAATCTGTCTGACCACAGCTGCACTGGCAGAACCGGCAGCAGCAAGACAGGACAATATAGTAACAAGCTGTGTTTTTTTCATTTATACTGCATCCTTTTCATAACATAATTTTTCTAAGCAAAAAAGCGGTGAAACAAATGTACGAAATCGTTCCAAGTCGCAAAAATCATCAAGGCCAAAATCAAGGCAAAACCAGCCTTAAACAAGTTTTCTTTCACTTTTGCGTTAATTTCTCGGCGGCAAACAATCTCAACCAGATAAATAACGACATGTCCGCCGTCTAAAACCGGTATCGGAAACAGGTTAATCAACCCCAGATTGATTGACAACAGCGCCATAAAGGCAATAAAATCAAGTATCCCATTTCTTTTGGAAATATCACCCGACATCTCCGCAATTCTCAAGATACCGCCCAAATCTTCACTACCGCGTTTGCCTGTAATCATCTGTCCAACCCCACGCAGCGTTCCTTCCGTAATCCGCCAAGTTTCACTGCAAGCCTCGACAAAAGCATCCAACCAGGACATTTTCTGATGATTCAGTTCCATCGTACTCATCGACTTAATACCAAGCATGGGGCGCTTGGTCTTCTGACCGTTGGTTTCCGTTTCCATCATCTCAAGTGGCACAGACAAGGTCATTTCCCGGCCTTCGCGTTCCAACCGAACTTCGACCGTTCCGCCGACCGTCAACGAAACTTCCGTCGTAATATCGCCGAAATTTTCAATTTCCCGCCCATTAATTTCCAAAATCCGATCACCGCTGACAATTCCCGCCTTATCAGCGGCACCGCCCGCGATCACTTCACCAACAACCGGCGGAAACGTAAACTTCCCAAGCAGGGCAAACATAAACATAAAAATAAGAATGGCAAACAGATAGTTAAATCCGGGACCACCAAGAACAATCGCCAGTTTTTTCCACGGATTCTGAAACGAAAAGGCCTTTTTTTTGTCTTCCGCACTCAACTCTTTAACATTTTCATCACTGCCAGCGGAAGCGGCATTAGCATCCCCCAGAAATTGACAATACCCCCCCAATGGAATGGCGCAGATTTTCCAACAGGTATTGTGCTTGTCGGTAAAGCCCCACAATTGCCGGCCAAAACCAATTGAAAAATCGGTAACCTGTACACCTGCCAGACGGGCAATCAGAAAATGTCCAAACTCGTGGACAAACACCAGAATACCCAAAAGTATAATAAAGGGAACCACATAATAAACGCCGTTAACTAACCAATCCATAATTTTTATGTCCTTGTTTAAATACTAAACCAATAAGCCAAAATCAGGAAAACGAAAGGAGCAGTAAAGATCAAACCGTCCACGCGGTCAAAAACACCGCCGTGTCCGGGAATAAGAGTGCTTGAATCTTTGATGTTCAGATGACGCTTAATTGCCGATTCGACAAGATCACCGATCTGCTCCAGCACCGCCAACAGTGCACCAGCCACAATCAGCCACCGGTCATCAAAACCGAAACAATAAAAATATCCCCAGCAGACCAAAGCCGACAACACCATACCGCCGAAAAGCCCCGACCAAGTCTTGTTGGGACTGATTTTGGGCGCAAGTTTCGGTCCTTTAACACTCTTGCCAACGACATATCCGCCGATATCAGTTGCCCAGACAATCAAAACAAAACAGAGAATATGAAACGCGGTAATATAATAAATCCACATCAAAGAACCGATGCCGATGGTAATATACGGCACACCGAGCGTCAACAGGCGACGATGCGGTTCGTCTTTTGCCTTCTGCCAAACCAAAAGCGTGGAAAAAATCAGGACAATCCCGATTCCCGGCCAGGAATTAAGCATCACTGCCACCGCCATTGAAGCCGTATAGACAACGGCATAAACTTCCGTTTTTTTATTGCCCGTCATGGTACTCCATTCCCACGACAACAGGGCACCAATACCAAGCAGCATCAAAACAACATACGGATAACCAAAATAAAGTATAAACACAACCACCGGTGCCATCACCGCCGCCGCAACCGTTCTTAACCAGATGTCGGACTTAGTTTCTTCCATACCTTCTCTCCCGCATATTAAAATTGGCAACAATTTTCTCCAGCTCAATCCGGTTAAAATCCGGCCACAGAACTTCGCTGAAATAAAACTCGGAATAGGCAACCTGCCACAACAGATAATTGCTTAGCCGCTGTTCCCCACTCGTACGCACAACCATATCCGGATCGGGGATGCCTTTCGTATAAAGCAGGTTGGAAAACAGATGCTCATCAATCTCTTCCATCTTTAATTCATCGGTATTCACCAGCTTGGCTACCCGCCGCACAGCATTCAGAATTTCTTGCCGGGAGCCGTAACTAACGGCCAGACACAAAGTCAGATCGGTATTGTCCGCCGTCTGGCTCTCGATCCTCTGCATGCCATCAACAATATCTTTGTCAAGCATACCACGCTCACCTATAAAAACTATGCGGACATTGTTTTTCTGTATCTCCCGCAGATCGTTTTTCAGATACTGTCGCAAAAGCCCCATCAAAGCGGCCACTTCCTCCGGATCCCGCTGCCAGTTTTCGGCAGAAAAGGCATAAAGAGTCAAATACCTAATGCCCAGATCCTTGGCATCGCGACAAACCTGCTCCAGAATTTCCGCCCCTTTTTTGTGACCAGCGACGGTAGGCAGCCCGCGTTTGCGCGCCCAACGACGATTGCCGTCCATAATGATGGCCAGATGGTGCAATTTGTTAGTTTGTCCGTTACTCAACACAAACCTCAACCTTACACCTGCATAATATCTTTTTCTTTCTGCACGAGAGCCTCATCGATTTTCCTGACAAACTCGTCGGTAAACTTCTGAATCTCATCATTAAAGCGTTTTTCCTCGTCTTCGGAAATCTCGTTGTCCTTTTTCAGCTTTTTGATACCATCCAGAGCATCCCGGCGGATATTGCGAACCGCGACCTTGCTCTGTTCGGCATATTTTCCAGCCACTTTGACCAGCTCTTTGCGGCGCTCTTCTGAAAGCGGAGGGATCGGAATACGGATCAGCTGTCCGTCGGAAGCCGGATTAAGCCCGAGATCCGATTCCATAATTGCTTTTTCCACTGCTTTGGCCAGACTACGATCCCATACACTGACGGAAAGGCAGCGCGGATCGGGAACCGAAATGGTT
Source organism: uncultured Azospirillum sp. (assembly GCA_964463185.1). Taxonomy (GTDB): domain Bacteria; phylum Pseudomonadota; class Alphaproteobacteria; order RF32; family CAG-239; genus JAFUYI01. The sequence continues at coordinate 6,953 of CAYXBH010000014.1, forward strand.
CCCACCTGAGCAATCGGCGTCATTGAACCGTATGCATCAACCACAATCCCGTCAAGCAGGCTGGCATGTGCTCGGCCGGCACGCAGACCACCAAAATCGGAACGCAGGGTATCAAGCGTCTTTTCCATTCTGGTTTTAGTATTCTCTTTAATTTGACTATAGTCAGACATTATAACCTCTTTAATTATTTAATGATCGTAAAATCGCCTTCGCCGGTAACGGCATTAAGCAGGGCATTTTCCCCTTTCTGAGCAAAAACCACAATTGGAATACGGTTGTCTTTAGCCAGCGATACCGCTGTCAGATCCATCACCTTGAGTCCTTTGGCGATAACTTCGTCATAACAAATCTCCGTATATTTCACCGCATTTTTGTCTTTTTTGGGATCAGCACTGTACACACCGTTGACCTGGGTTGCTTTCAGGAGGGCATCGCATTTCATCTCCGATGCGCGGAGAGCCGCCCCTGTATCGGTTGTAAAATAAGGACACCCAGTTCCGGCCGCAAAAATCAGCACCCGGTTTTTCTGCAAATGGCGCAAAGCCCGGCGATAAATATAATCTTCACACACCTCGGGAATACTCAGCCCTGACAATACACGGGCATCCACCCCCTGCTTTTCCAGAGCATTTTGCAGATAAAGAGCATTCATCACCGTCGCCAGCATACCAACTTGATCAGCCACCGAACGATCAATCCCCTGAGAAGCCTCTTTGGCACCACGGAATATATTACCGCCGCCGACGACCAGGCATATTTCCACCCCCAGCCGCCGCACTTCACATATCTGGGCAGCAAGAGAACGAATAACACTGTCATCCATGCCAAATGCTCTGTCCCCCATCAGTCCTTCGCCCGAAAGCTTGAGCAGAATACGTTTATATAACGGTTTCATTTATAACCCTGAAGATCAGTTGCTACATTACTTGGAGTTTATATTAAACAATTAAATCGGTTTGTCATCAACATTTTCATTTTATATTCAAAAAACTTCTCAGGTCTCCTCCCGGGCGTTGAAAGTAAGAGATCGGAAATTATATCAACAACCATGTTGTTTTATCAAAAAGGAGAAAAAATTTGAAACAGGAAAATACTATGCCATGCCGGTTCTGGGCGATATCAGAAACATAAATTAAACACCTGAAAGAACAACAAAGTACCGACAATGGTTCTTTTGTCTGGATAAAGGCAGCAAATACATTGCCCCACAGCACAAAACAAAATAAAAGTTGATTTTTGCCGGCCGCCCGATGTATAAAAAATAAACAACCATTGATTTTAAGGAGGATAAAAATGTCTGTTTCCGAGAAAAAAATTGCGGTCATGCTCGCCGGCTGCGGCGTTTTTGACGGTAGCGAAATCCACGAAGCAACCTGCACCCTGTTGAACATCGCCGGACAGGGGGCTGCCTATCAGTGTTTTGCCCCAGACATCAAACAGCCAGCCGTCATCAATCACTATACCCGAACGGAAACAGCTGAAAGCCGCAATGTACTGGCTGAGGCTGCCCGTATTGCCCGTGGCAACATCAAAAGCCTGGCAGAATTTAACCCCGACCAGTTTGACGCAGTTATTTTCCCCGGCGGACAGGGGATAGCCAAAAACCTCTGCGATTTTGCCTCCAAAGGTGCCGGCTGCACGGTCAATCAAGAAATTGAAAAAACACTGAACGCCGCTTACGAAAAACAAATGCCAATCGGCGCCATATGCATTGCCCCGGCTCTGATTGCACGCGTCCTCGGCAAACACGGTATCACCGTTACCATCGGCAACGACCCGCAAACCGCAGCCGAAATCGAAAAGACAGGTGCCCGCCATCAAAATTGCGAAGTTGAAAACGCCTGCGTCGACCACGCCCACAAAATCGTCACTACACCGGCCTATATGTTGGCGCACTCAATAGTCGAAGTCAACGAAGGCATCCGGAAACTGGTAGCCGAAATTTTAAAAATGTGCTAGCCTCCCGCTTTTTCAGGCGGCAAACAGATTTTTAGCCAAAATGCTCAATTTGCACCATTTGCTGACACGTGGCTTCGGGGAAATGATTTCCCAACCGCGTTTATCCATAATGTCGAAATATCTTTTGTAAATATCGATAACCAAACGCAACGGACAGGCCGTTATTTTGTCCAGCCGGCCGATGATTTCATATGCTTTTTTATAGTTTTCCGCCGCAATGACGGCCAGCTCCTGGCGAGCAATAGCCAGATTTTTATCAACCACGACACTCTTCGGATCAGTCGTATTGATGCCTGCCTTTTCCAGCAGTTCCTGCGGAATGTACAAGCGCCCATTCTGGGCGTCTTCCTTAACGTTGATCAGGATATTGGTAATTTGCAGCGCCAGCCCGAGCGAAGTAGACAGATCTTTAATGGTCTGCTCGTCCTTACAGCCAAAAACCCTGAGCGACAGGCTCCCCATCATACCGCCAACCCCGCGACAATAACCGGAAAGTTGCTGCAAAGTCGGCGCTTTGAATGGATTATCGACATTGGCGGAAATACTGTCGACCAAATTCAGGAACTCCGCTTTCGACAGCTTAAAACGCATACAATTTTTATATATCCGGCGACCTATATCCGTTGCCGGTACTTTCTTGTCAAAAATGTTATCCATTTCCTCCCGCCACATTTCAAGTATTTCCTGTTTTTCCGCCACAGGAAACTCACTCTCGACCACATCTTCCAGATGGCGAACAAAAGCAAACAAAGTGTAAAGGGCTTCGCGTTTTGCCTTGGGCAGCAGCTGCATTCCAAGAAAAACTGTCCGCCCGCTGCTGTGTTTTATTTTTCGACGTACTACTTTTTTTAAATCTTTCATATTTGTTCCATACCCGGCAATTTTTTATTTAATCTAGGCTAATTGCGCCACAAAATCAACAGCTATTTTTGCACCACCGGTTGCTTCCGCCCATTTTTCGGCCAGTTGCAGTGCCCGCCGACAATAGGCGTTTTTCCTCTCAGCGCCTTTGATTTTGCGGAATTTTCCATTCACGGTTATCTCTCCTCTGATTTCGGGAAAAATACCAAAGTTGATATTCATCGGCTGAAAGCCCTCAATCCTGACACATTCTGTGATATGCCCAAGCATAGCGCCGAAAGCCGTTTCCACCGGCGGCAACAGAACCTCTTTTTCCAAAACACCACAGGCTGCAAAATATCCCGCAAGCAGTCCAACTGCAGCGCTCTCAATATACCCTTCACATCCCGTAATCTGCCCGGCAAAGCGGATATTTGGTCTTGCCTTCAACCGCAACGTCTTGTCCAGCAGCAACGGCGATTTAATAAACGTATTTTTATGAATCCCACCGAAACGGGCAAACTCCACATTTTCCAATCCCGGAACGGTGCGAAATATTTCCCTTTGCGCACCATATTTCAGCTTGGTTTGGAAACCAACAATATTGCGCAACGTGTCAGAAAAATTGTCCTGCCTTAGCTGCACCACCGCAAACGGACGCTTTCCGGTATGAGGATCGGTCAACCCAACTGGTTTCATCGGGCCGAACAAAAGCGTATCCCTGCCTCGTTCCGCCATCACCTCGATCGGCAGACAGCCATCAAAATAATTCGGTTTTTCAAAATCGTGAAATTCCGCCTTTTCAGCCACCAGCAGGGCATCAACAAAACGGTAATACTGTTCTTCCGAAAGCGGGCAGTTAATATAGTCCTGCCCTTCTCCTTTATCATAACGTGACTGATACCAGGCCACATCCATGTTGATACTTTCTTTGTAAACAACCGGTGCAATGGCATCATAGAAAGAAAGAGCCTGACAGTCCGTCTGACGAAGGATATCCTCCGCCAAAGGGGCAGAAGTCAGCGGACCTGTTGCAATAATAAACTCGCCAGACAACGGCAACGAGGTAATTTCCTCTTCTTTGATACTAACCAGCGGATGCGAACGCAAACAATTGGTAATAAAATCAGAAAACGCTTTCCTGTCCACGGCCAATGCACCTCCCGCCGGCACTTTGCAGGCATCGGCCGCCGCCATTACCAGCGAACCGGACAAACGCATTTCCTGATGCATCAGCCCGACCGCATTATGCAAAAAATCATCAGAACGTAACGAATTAGAGCAAACCAGCTCCGCAAACCCCGGCAGACGATGCGCCGGCGAATACTTTTGCGGTTTCATCTCATGGAGAACAACCGGAACGCCTCGACATACCAACTGCCAGGCAGCTTCGCTGCCGGCCAGTCCAGCGCCAACGATATGAACGGCTTTCTCTTTCATACAACAATTCTCCTTATAAAACTTTGTCTAATTTTATACCCGGAGGCTTAAAAAAATGTAAAGCTCTCCGTTTTCTTACAGGGAAATAATTGGTTTCTTGTGGGTGTTATTAAAATAATCGTTTGCTATTTTCGGAAAATAAATATAGTATTGAAAAAAATTTTCAAAAAAACAAAAAAACCGGCTGATACAATGAAAAAATTTTTACTTTATCTTGCTGTTTTCTCAACCATTTTCACCTGGGATTCCCGGGCCGCCGATGATATGGACGCCATGCTTTTCGAACCGGCACCGAAAATCACCGCCGCCAAAAAGAAGCCCAAAGCTCCGGCCAAAACCTCCATATCCCCATCGGTTGACGGCGGTGTGGTGATAAAACCAGAAACCATCAGCGACGCCGAATTTGAAAATATAAAAGAAACCCTGCCGGAAGAAAAAGCCCCCGCTCCGGCCATTCAACCCAGCAATACGGCCCAAACGACCTCACCCCAGGGCAAAAAGCAAAAATCACTGACCGATGCCATTAAAGAAACCGCAGATAAAGAAGAAAAAGGCTCCTCCTCGCCGTTTGCCGGAACTTGGGTCGAGATGCTGGCGGAAAAAGCCCTGGCGCCATCAAGAGACAAAGGAGAAGACGAGCAAGAAATCGGCAGCATCAATTTGGAAAATATGGTTAGCAATTCCCAAAGAAGCAACCGCCGCTCCAATGCCTCGGTTTTCGACATTTCCGGGATTATGCTCAGAATGACCCTGCCACAAGCGGAAGCCGCCATGACCAAACGCGGTTTTAAGAAAATTTCACAAAAATTTGAAATCCCGAACTTTATCAAATGGCGCTTTGAAGAACAGTGCCGCAACGCAGGCGTTGTCGGCTATGAACGGCTGGCCAGTTGCGTAGTCAAGGCAGCCAAGGAGAACAACCACCAGTATGTGGAAAGCGAAAAGTTCGTTAAATATGACACGCAGGAAGAAATCAGTATCAACCTAACCAGCAATTTTACCAACAACAAAATTTACAAAATCGTCTACAAAAGCATGTCCACCCGCAAAATGCAGGGCAGCAGCCAGAAAATACAATATCTGCGGGATATCAAAATTTACGACTTCTGGCGCAAGATCAACCAAAAATACGGCGTTCCCGACAACAAAGAGGACGTGATCTGGGGAATGGGCGGCAACAAGCCGTATATGAAAGCGGCAACCGGCTTTCTCCTTTTGGAAGATCCCATGCTCAAAGAGCTGGATTATACCAGGATGTCAAGAGAAGACCAGAAATATATGAATACCAACCTGTATAATTTTTAGAGAAGAACATGAACGACAAAATCAATATCTCCGAGCTGATATGCACCCGGATCAGTCATGACCTGATCGGCAATATCGGCGCTTTTTCCAACGCAGTCGAACTACTGGAAGACGGCGACGATGATTTTATGGCAGAAATCCGGTCTACACTGAAAACCAGCGCTGCCGTTCTAACCACCCGCTTAAAGTTTTTTCGCATGGCTTTCGGCCTGACCAATGCCAACCTGGAAAATATTGAAATTGTCAAAAAAGCAACTGCCGACTATCTGCGCACCTTAAACCTGAACCACCCGGTCAACGCCGACATCAACATCATTAACAGCCCATTCAACCGGGCAGTGATGTTGGCCTGTATGTGCGTAGCAGAAGTCATTGTCCGCGGTGGCACAGTCAAAGTCAGCAGCACCCGCCAGGCTGTCATCATCTCGGCCATAAGTGATGCTCCGCTGGCACAGGGCAAAATCTCGGCCATGCAGACAGTGCTGGAAGGAGGGATCCCTGAAAACATCTCCCAATACGCCCCGCTCTATTATCTGCAGAAAATCTTAAACGATGAAGATCGGAAACTAACCATCAACGTATTAAACGGTTTTTCTCTGTTGATCAGCTGATTGCCGCCGTTGGACACGCCTGCCGGCACCGACCGCATATTCCCGGCTCTTTGCCCTTTCTTTGGACATTGTCAGATCAATGACGGCAAAATCCTACCTCATCGCCTTCACAATGCCCTAGTTACCTGCTTCGTCCCACCATCGGGCTAAAACCATTTTTTTCCGTTCTCCCCGAAAAATCTTTTAGCCTTTTGTTATATATATATTACATAGGAACAAAGAATAAAGTTGAGGCATTCTTCAACAATATTGTGTAATTGAGCCTTTTAATTTTGTTTTCCAACCGCAAAAGCGGCGAAACTATGTTCCGCCGCTTTTTATTTTTCTTATTCAGCACTGATGGCATCAGGCTTTTCGTCACCTGCATCCGGCATCTTTTCTTTATAAACCAGAACCGTCGCTTTTTTACCATCTATCACATCAGCGTCAATAACAATTTCCGCCACTTCCTTTTTATCCGGAATATCATACATCAGCTCTAACAACTTTTCTTCCATTATCGCACGTAAGCCACGGGCACCGCTCTTGCGCTCAATCGCCTTACGGGCAATCGCCGTCAGCGCATCGTCGGTAATCGTCAACTTAACATCTTCCATATTAAACAGCGCAACATACTGCTTGACCAGTGCATTCTTCGGCTCAGTCAGAATTTTGACCAACGCCTTTTCATCCAAATCATCAAGCGAGGCAATAATCGGCAGACGTCCAATAAATTCCGGAATCAACCCATATTTCAACAAATCTTCCGGCTGAATATCTTTCATCACTTCGCCAACCGGTCTTTCCTGCTTGCTTGCCACCTTGGCGCCAAAACCGATGGAGGTATTCTGGTTGCGACGATTAATGATTTTTTCAATCCCCGCAAACGCACCGCCGCAGATAAACAGAATATTGGTGGTATCAACGTGCAAAAACTCCTGCTGCGGATGTTTGCGCCCCCCCTGCGGCGGAACATTGGCAACTGTACCCTCGATGATTTTTAACAGCGCCTGCTGCACACCTTCACCCGATACATCGCGAGTAATCGATGGTCCGTCGCCCTTGCGGTTAATCTTGTCAATCTCGTCAATATAAACAATGCCACGCTGAGCCTTTTCGATATCATAATCAGCCGCCTGCACCAGTTTCAAAACAATATTTTCGACGTCTTCACCGACATATCCGGCCTGGGTCAAGGTGGTGGCGTCCGAGATGGCAAACGGCACATCAAGAATTCTAGCCAACGTCTGCGCCAAAAGTGTTTTACCGCTCCCGGTCGGTCCAACCAGGATAACGTTTGATTTCGATACTTCGACATCGCTGTTGTTATGATTACTGTTTAAGCGTTTATAGTGGTTGTAAACCGCCACCGACAAAACTTTCTTGGCATATTCCTGACCAATTACATACTGATCAAGGAACTCTTTGATCTTCGACGGAGTCGGCAGTTTTTCCATTGTGTTGCCAATATCTTTGGCGCCGCTGTTTTCTTTTTCCAGCTCGGTCATCTCGTCATGCACGATACTGATGCAGACATCAATACACTCATCACAGATATAAACACCGCGGCCAGCCACCAGTTTTTTTACCTCCGACTGCGACTTTCCACAGAAAGAGCAGCAGATCTGATCGTCCTTATGTCCGTTGTCTTCACTCATTGATACAATCCTTATTACTTGGCAATTTCTTTACGGGAAGTTACTATCTGGTCAATCAGACCGAATTTCAAAGCCTCTTCCGGGGTCATAAAATTATCGCGTTCCATGGCTTTTTCAATCACGGATAACTTTTGCCCCGTATTTTCGGCATAAATATTGTTCAAACGCCGCCGCATATCCAAAATAAGTTTAGCCTGAATTTCAATATCCGTCGCCTGTCCTTTGGCTCCCCCCGAAGGCTGATGGATCATAATCTGAGAGTTCGGCAGGGCAAAACGCTTACCCTTGGTGCCACCGGCCAAAAGGAACGACCCCATCGAGCAGGCCTGACCGATGCAGAGCGTATTGACGTCACAACTGATATAACGCATGGTATCATAGATGGCCATTCCCGACGTAATCACACCGCCCGGGGAATTGATATAAAGGAAAATATCCTTGTCCGGATCTTCCGCTTCCAAAAACAAAAGCTGCGCACAGACAAGTGAAGCCATGTCATCTTCAACCTGTCCGGTTAAAAAAACAATCCGCTCTTTCAAAAGCCGGGAAAAAATATCAAACGAACGCTCACCATGCGGCGTCTGCTCCACCACCATCGGCACCAGACGATCGTAAATTTCCATACTTTTTTCAATCATTTAACATTCCTTTAGAATTAAACCAACGACATTTTCGGGTATTATATATATCAATTATTAAGAATTTGCCAACAAAGCAACAAAAAGCCCCGCTTTAAGACGGCAGGGCTCGTTAAAAAACGCCAGATCAAAGAAGACTACAGCTGTTTGATATTTCCGGCAACGATCCGATCCCTTTCCGTCATTGTTTCATAGCTGACCTTATCTCCTTCATTCAGCGTTCTCAACCCGGCGCTTTTAACTGCCGAAACATGAACAAATATATCTTTTTCACCTTCATCCGGAGAAATAAATCCGTAACCTTTTCTCTTATTAAACCATTTTACTGTTCCTGTTGCCATAATCGTAATCCTTTTCACAAACAGGTTAAAACACTAAGCTGCAGCCTGTTTCAAGCTGTAAAAATAAGTTACAACAAATTTTTGAGTTTAGCAAGTTAATTTTTCTCTTTCCCCTTGATAGTCCGTCCAGCGGGATTATATTTTTTTCATTAGTTGTTTAATCAAAGGAGATAAAAAAATATCTTCATCCAGCCGATAACCATCGTTGTCATCCCTGCCGTCATTTTCGCCTGCACGGCCAAGGCCGGTGCCAAAGAAAAAACGCAAAGCAGTCAAAGAAGTAGACAACATTTAAACCACTGCTTCTCTCCCGACCGGGTGCCCTGCCCGTTTTTTTTCACTCTGTTCCATAAGACATAGTATTTACAGACTATAAAAATATTTCACCCTTAAATCAATATTAACCAGTCATAAATTCATACATTCTTAAGATCTTGATCCGAGAACCATACCCCTCCCTGTCATTCTCGGGCATATTTTTCTTTTTGTCATTCTCGGGCACATTTTTCTTTTTGTCATTCTCGGGCTTGACCCGAGAATCCAGTGGGCAATATGGCCTCACCTTTAACTGGACGCCGGATCAAGTCCAGGCATGACATAAGGGAAAAGACGAGAACAAAATGGACTGGTATAGTTTCAGTTCC
>CAYXBH010000015.1:0-15903 GCA_964463185.1 uncultured Azospirillum sp.
TTTCTTTCACTGCCTCATAAGAGGCAATTTCGGAACGAATTAAGGAGTAAGTTATTAGCGGAAACTGAAACATCAATCCGAATATGACCGACAGCCAGAGTGCCAGCGTGATGATGTTGGCAATGCCGAAGACCGCCTGAATGTTCTCGGTAGCAAAGCTGATGCCGAAACGGATAATCAGTGGCAAAATGAAAAAAACACAAAAAAGTACACCGAGAATAAACAAAGTGCTTGAAATCAGTACAATCGACCTGACAAAAAGGCGTTCATTGTCATAAAGCGCCGGCAGGACAAAGCCCCATATCTGGCGGATGATATAGGGAAAGCAGATCAAAAGATCAAGCACAAAAGCCACTTTGATTTGCAGCACAAACACCTCCATCGGCGAAAAGAAGTTGAGTGCAACATCGTTTTCGCCGACCATTACCCTAATCAGCAGATCCATAAAATACGGGGCAGCAAAAAACATCGGTATCAGACCAATGCCCAATGCCAGAAAGCACCTGATCAGCATACTGCGCAGGGCTTCCAGATGCATCACCAGACTTTCGTCTTTGTCTTCCATTTATTATTTTCCGCTTTTTTCTTTCGTTTTTTCGGCGTTTTTCTTTTCTTCTTCGGCAGCGGCTTTTTCAACCGTATCTTTCAAGTCCTGGGCCTCATTTTGCAGCATTTCTTTGGCTTTTTTGTATTCATACTGGGCTTTGCCCAAAGCCTTGGCTAATTCGGGAATACGTTTGCCGCCGAACAAAATCAGCACGACAATCAGAATCAGGGCAATTTCTGTTAATCCTAAAGACATTGTTTCCTCCTTTATTTTACAAGTTTCTGCCGATCGACGGCAACAATTTCTATTGCTTTGACTGGACAGGCGTTTTTGCAGGCGCCGCAGCCGATACAGGCTTTTGCGTCAATCTGCGGGAAACCGCCCGTTTCCTTGTCAATAATCTGCCGTGGGCATTTCATAACGCAAAGTCCGCATTTGATGCACAGATTTTCATCAACAACGGCCAGTCCGATCTGCATTTTCTGCTTTTCGGCAAGGGATATTTTTCTGATTGCGCCAGAGGGGCAGACTTCGGAACATTTATGACAGTTATAGTTGCAAAAACTGTCCGAATAGTCAATATGCACGACCGGAAAATCCCCATCGGCCTGGCGCAGAATTTTCATCGGACAGTTTTCCACGCAAAGGTTACAGTTCAGACAGCGGTTGGCAAATTCTTCCACACTGCCGGCACCGGCCGGCAAAATCACCTTTTTCAGTTGGGCTGCAATGTTTTTGCCGAATTCGATCCCCGATTTTATCGTCAGAGCAAATAAAGCCGCCACACCACCGGTTATCAGCAGACGCCGGCGAAGAGGGCTGAATGTCGGTTGCTGTCGTTTTTGCGGCCGCCGGCCGTAGTGCAGTCCCTGCCGATGGCAGGCGTTCAGGCAACGAAAACACTTGACGCAGTTTTCGTTGTCCACCTTCTTGTTTTTGAAATCAATGCTGCCGGCCGGACAGCGGGAGGCGCACAAACCGCAGGAAACACATTTGTCCTCTTCAATATAAATCCGGTTGACGGCATATTTAGAACAAAGCCCGAGCACGGTGCCGACCGGACAGATATTAGTGCAAAAAAAGCGTCCTTTGAACCAGACCAGCAATGCCAGTAGAAACACCACCACCAACCCCAGCCAGGCACCGCTTGCCGCTGAGCCAAACAATGTATAGGGATCAAGCAGGCGGATCAAAAAGGCGGTGCCGCCAAACAACATTCCGTATACGGCAGCGGCCAGAAAATATTTATAAGGATGGTTTTTTCCTGGCTGCATTTTTTTGCCGCGATGGAAAGCCGATACCATCAGTTCCTGCAGCAGCCCGAGCGGGCACAAAAGAGAACAGTACAGCCGACCGAACACAAAAGTCAAAACCAGCAGCACCGCCGCCAACACGGCCGCGACGACCGAAAAATCGACCAGCAGCCGTTGCAGCAACGGCACAAATTCGATATCTAAGAACGCAACAGGATAAAACAAACCGGCAAAAGCAACTATGCATAAAAGACCGAACACCGCCGACAAGACAACCAACAGATACCGATAAATTTTATTCATAAAAACTTTTCCTAAAAAACAAACTCTCGAATGCGGCCTCCGGTTGACAATCAACCGAAGGCTTTTTTTACAAACCAAAGATAATCGCAAAACCGCAGGCCATAATCGTCCCGCCGGCAATTTCGTGCGCATAGTTGCCCAGTTTTTCAAAGCGCAGGGCGCTTAATCCGCGCAGACCGCAGGCAACCGCCAGCATCATGGTGGCGATGGTTGCGACTGAGAAAATGACCGTGCAGGAAATAACCGCTTCCGTACCGAGTACGCTTGAGGCCGTCAGGATTGGGAGCAACGCTTCGCAGGGGCCGAGCACAAAGATAATAAACAAAATCCAGACAGTAATGTTTTTATCTTTCATTGCGTCAGGCAAATGTCCGTGCGTGGCGCCGTGTCTGTGCAGCAGACGATGGCGGAGAGCCCATAACAGGTAGGCCGCACCCAGGCCGATCAGCGCATAAGCGGCAATGTTGCCCCGGTTTTCCTCAATCCAGGTAAATTTTTCTTCACTCAGCCAGTGCGAAAAATAAATAAACGCAAGCGCAATCAACAGCGCGCTGGCAATATGCCCGATGCCGCAGACAAAAGTCCACAACAGCGTTTTTTTCATACCGTAGCCGCGGCTTTTGGCAATAGCGATAAAGGGCAGATAGTGATCCGGCCCGGCAATGGTATGAATGACTGCCATCGACAACGCGCTTATCCACAAAGCGGAAAGTGCGGTTTGGGCAGAAACACCGCCGGCGGTGGCAAAAGCAAGCGCGGGCATACCGGCTGCCAAAAGAAAAACAAAAATCGTTTTTTTCATTTTACACCTGTTTTTTTAGTTAGACATACGGCGTCTTACACCGGAAACAACATAATACCGATTTCGTCGACAATGGTCGTCGGCAAAAGATAATGCAATTACTTTTTCTTTTTTCATAAAACAACATTTTAATTAAACACAATAATTTTATCAAACTTCTATTTTGCCAGATGTACGTCCTGACTGCCGGAACGAAACCCCTCCAAATCAAGGGTTACAAAATCAAAATCCAGTGCTTTCAGAGCACGGACGATTTCCTCTGCACGGGCAGCAATCTGCGGGATGCATTTTTTGTCCGCCTCAATCCGGGCCAAGTTGCCACGCACCCGCAGACGCAGATTGCCAGCGTCGGGGAAAGTCCGTTTCAGCCAGCTTTCGCCGGCTTCAACCTGCCCGACCATGGCGGCTGTAATCAGCGTATTATAATCAAACCGGGTGGCCAGGCAGGGAACTGCTGGTTTTTGTGCCGTCGGCAGGTTAAGGCCAGCGGACAGACGACGGACATCGTCTTTTTTCAGCCCAACGGCGGCCAGCGGTGATAATACACCCAACTCGGCTAAGGCCTTTCGCCCCGGGCGGTAAACCTGTAGATCGTCAACATTGGTACCGTCCAGAAGATAGCGCAGACCACAGTTGGAAGCATAATCGGCAAAAATGGAAAATATCTTCCTTTTGCAATGGTAACAGCGATCCAAACAGTTGTTTTGAACCTCCGGCAGCGAAAACGGATCAAAAGAAAATATTTTCTGTTCTACCCCGAAACGGGCAGCCATATTTTCGGCCGCTTTGATTTCCTCCTTGTCCTGCAGAAGCGTGTGCACGGTCAGCGCCTTAAGAGGAAACGGCTTTTCCTTTGCCAGCTCCGCCAACACCGCCAGCAGCAAGGTGCTATCAACCCCGCCGGAATAGGCAAGCGCTATTCCTTCGGGCGCAAGCTTTTGCAGGTATTTTTTCAGGCGTTCAAGCATTTTTCTCTTCTTTCGCAGCCCAGCGGGCTTTGTCAAACACTTCCCGGAAAGATAAACCGGTGCTTTCCGCCAGAGCTTTGACACTTTCATATTCAGGGTTGTAACGGACAATATCGCCGAGCCAGCATTTTTTGACCAGTACTTCGCCACCCGCAACCCGGACTTTCATTATTTTGCGCTCCATGCAGGTAAACTCCGCCTTATAGCGGCGGATGCCAATGGTAGAGGTATAACGGAAGATGATATCTTCCATCTGCCGACGGCCGGCTTCGGAAGTGATAACCCGCAGCAGATACGCCGGGCGGTTTTTCTTCATAAAACAGGGTATAAAGTGAACATCGTGCGCTCCGGCGGCAAACAGTTTTTCCATCGCCAGCCCGAGTTCTTCGCCGGTTGAATCGTCAATATTGCATTCGACAATCAGCATTTGTTCACTATCGACTGTATCTTCAATAAGTAGCGAGCGCAGAAAACTGGCCTGCCCGAAATCGCGCTTGCCGAGCCCAATGCCTGATTTTAAGATTTTATATTCGGAAGGCAGTTTGTCCGTCGTGCGCACCGCCGCGGCAAAGGCAATCCCTGTCGGGGTAACACGCTCTCCTTTAACCACACTCGAACGCAACGGAATGCTGTATTTTTCGGCAATATTCAAAACCGCCGGCGCGGGAACGGGTAAAGTTCCGTGCTGACAAACAACGGTGCCCCTACCCTCGCTAAAACCGTTAACAATGCATTGATCAACATGCAAATCGTCAAACAAAACCGCAGCCGATATAATATCAACTATCGAATCGATGGCGCCAACTTCATGAAAATGGACTTCTTCCAGCGGGCAACCGTGGGCTTTGCTTTCTGCCTCGGCTACGATAAGAAAGATCTTTTTGGCCAACGCTCGGGCGTTTTCCGTCATATCGCCGCGGTCGATAATGGCATAAACATCTGCCAGATGACGGTGTTCGTGATGATGGTGATGTGCACCGTAGGCTTCTTCGTGATGATGCCCGGAATGATGCAGGTGCACGTCAAAATCGCAGCCGGATATGCTGTAAGACGTTTTTTGTGAAATATGATAGTCAAATCCGTCCAGATGCAGGCTTTTCAGCACGGCATCAAGCTTGTTGCGGTCGGCTCCGAGATCAAGCAGGGAGGCAACCGTCATATCGCCGCTGATGCCGTTGGTACCGTCCAGATAAAGATATTTTGTCATTAATTTTTATCCTTTTTGGTGTCTTTTTATCATTCTGAGCAACCGGCAGGCCTGTACTGCCGCCCCGAAACCGTTATCGATGTTGACGACGGAAATGCCTTCTGCGCAGGAATTGATCATTGTTAAAAGCGCCGACAATCCTTTGAAAGATGCACCGTAACCGACTGAAGTCGGTACGGCAATCACCGGCGCTTCAATCAATCCGGCCAGTACCCCCGGCAGAGCGCCTTCCATGCCAGCAACAGCAATTACGGTGTCAGCTTTGCGGATTTCATCCAGACCGGCAAACAGCCGGTGGATGCCGGCAATGCCGATGTCATAGCAACGATCAACCGTGGCACCGAAAAATTCGGCCGTGCGGGCAGCCTCTTCGGCAATCGGCAAATCGGCCGTGCCACCGGTACAGACGGCTATCCGTCCTGGCAAACACGGTCCGATGCTTTGTCCAAGCACCAAAATTGCCGATTGTTTGTCATATTTTACTGCCAGCCCCGCCGATTTTACGAAATCTGCCTGTTCAGGCGAACAGCGGGTACCGAGAACCGTACATCCACGATCGGAAAAAGCCTGCAGAATTTGCACCAACTGTTCTTTTGTTTTGCCCGCACAATAAACGGTTTCGTTCATACCTGTTCGTTCTTTGCGGGGGATGTCCAGTTTGGCAAATCCGAGATCAGCAAAGCTGTTGGTCATAGCTTACAGTCCCAGATCTTTCAACCAACCGGAAATTCCCAGTGTGCGGCTGCCATAACCAACCCAGGCATTTTTTTCAATAACCCGGCATCCCTTACATTGCTCTGCCAGATCAGCTACAGTGTTCTGCTGTCCACCGCCGCCGTGGGTGATGAATGGAATGACAGTTTTGCCAGTCAGATCATAGCTTTCAAGAAAGCTGCTGACCTGCGGGGTAATGGTACCCCACCAGTTCGGAGAACCGATAAACACGATATCGTACTGCGCCATATTGTCGACGGAAGTGGTCAGTTTGGGACGGAAACCGTTTTGGATTTCCTCTTTGGCTTGCTGGGTCATCGGCCGATATTCGTCGGGGTAGGTTCCTTCGGCCTTTATTTCAAAAAGATCACCGCCGACTTTTTCGTGAATGGCCTCAGCCACTTCTTTGGTGTTGCCACTGTAAGAATAGTAGGCAACAAGAATTTTACTGTCCGGAGCACGGGCAACAGCATCTTCGGTGGCAACAGCATTGCTGCCGAAAACCGAAAAAATCGAGGCGACTGTGGCGCCGAATAATGTTATCTTTTTCATATTTTTCTCCTTTCTGGTTAAAAAACTATGCTTCAAAAGTTTTGGCCACTTCTTTCATCCAACGACTGATCTCAATATGCTGTGGACAATGCTGTTCGCACATCCGGCAGCCGATACAGGATGAGGCTTTGCCGTGTTCTTTGATGAGATTGTTGTAGTATACCTTCTGCGCCGTAAACGGCTTGTCCGAGCGCTCCTGTTTGTCTGCGTTATAAAGCGCAAAATATTCGGGGATGGCAATTTTCATCGGGCAAAATTCCACACAGTATTTGCACGCAGTGCAGGGAATTGCTATTTCCGCGTGCAAAGTTCTGACCGCCTCTTCGACAACCTTCTTTTCTTTTTCGTCTAGCGGTTTGAAATGTTGCATATAAGAGGTATTGTCTTCCACCTGATCTAAGGTGCTCATACCGCTTAAGACCATCATCACGCCTTCCAGACTGGCGGCATAGCGTACAGCCCAAGAGGCAACCGACATATCCGGTTCGGCATCTCTAAACACTTTTTCCACTGCCGGCGGAACCTGTGCCAGAGTACCGCCCTTGACCGGCTCCATAACAATGACTGGCTTGTTGTACTTTTGGGCGATTTCATAGCAGCTGCGCGCCTGAATGCTGGCATTGTCCCAGTCAACATAGTTAATCTGCAGCTGTACGAATTCAACTTCCGGGTGCTCTTTCAGGACTTCTTCCAAAAGCTTCGGAGAATCGTGGAAAGAAAAACCAATATGGCGGATTTTGCCTTCTTTTTTCTTGTCGGCTATAAATTTGAAACAATCGTATTTGCGGACATTATCAATGGTATGGGCATTAATGTTGTGCACCAGGTAATAATCAAAATAGTCAAGGCCGGTTTTTTCCAGCTGTTTGTTAAAAATTTCTTCCTGTTCTGCAACGCTTTTCAGATAACCGACTGGCAATTTACTCGCAACAGTAAATTTATTGCGGGGATAGCGCTGAACAAGCGATTTTTTCAGAGCAATTTCGCTCTCGTAACCCATATACATCCAGGCGGTATCAAAATAGGTAAAACCGCGCTCCATAAATAAATCGACCATTTTATTCAGCTGTTCGTAATCTATCGAAGTCTGGTCGGCGGGATCTTTCAGCGGCAGGCGCATAAAACCGAATCCGAGTTTGTTTGACGGATTTATTTTTGCCTTGACGGCATCAGAAACTTCGATGGTTTCGGCAAGCGTCAGTTTCGGCAGTGCAGTCAAAGCAAAAGTTGCCAAAGCCGACATTAGAAAGTCGCGTCTGTTCATTGGTTTGTTTCCTCCTGACAAATAAAAAAATTTTTTTAAGAATACTTTTTGGAGTTTACTCTAAGTCAAGTATTATTTTTAATAAAACAATTTAAAATTAACAACAAAAAATACATCCTAGCTAAAAAATATAACCGTTAAAATACAAAAAAAATATTTAATGCGAAAGAGGGGAAAAACGTCTTTTTACATGGAAAAAGGTGTATTTTTTAACAAAAACCGGACGACAAAGGGATAATAACCGCTCTTGCATTGGCAGTGACTGCTCCTTATATTTAATTGTGAAAACAATGCGGTGTCAAAGCCACAAAACAAGGAGGATTATAAGAGATGAGCAAAAAAGGAATTAACGCAAAAACGGCTACCTTCGTTGCGGCGCTGATGCTTGCCGCCGGTAGCTCCACCGCCACCATGACGGAAAAGACCGCAACACCGACTACGGATAACGAAATCGAAATGTTGAAACAGCGTCTGGACGCACAGGAAGAAATGCTCCGGAATCTTATCGGCCGCAGTATGCCCCGCCACCATCCGCGGGCTTTTTTTGACGATTTTTACTTTTTCCCCGACGATATTTTGTTTGCGCTGCCAACGCCTGACGCAAATAACGCTTTCGGGCTGATGAATGTTTCCGACAAAAAAGATATGATTGAGGTATCGGTTGAACTGCCGGGAATGGAAAAAGACGACATATCCATAGAAGTCAAAAACAACGTACTCACCATCGCCGGTGAAAAGAAAGACGAAAAAGAAGTCAAAAAAGGCGATTATTATATGCAGGAGCACCAGTTCGGCACTTTTAATCGTTCGGTCGCCCTGCCGGAAAATGTTGACATCAACAAAATTACAAGCCATCTGAAAAACGGTGTCTTGACCGTTGTTATCCCGAAGACGAAAGCCAAAGCGGCCGAAGTCAGAAAAATCACCGTTGATTAAATTTTGCGGATTTAGAAAACAGAGCCTTTTTCCAGGTTCTGTTTTTTTATCCAGCTATTTATGCAAATATCTCATAGTATTTTATTTTATCTGATAATATCTTTTTAAAAAAGATCTCACAAATACTTTGATTTTCGTGTGTTTGGGATGAAAAAAGCGTTTGACAAAACCGTAAACAAGTCATATACGCGCTTTCCTGACAAAAAATTATTCTACCTATTTTTAATATTTAAGCAAAATGAACAAAATTGATCTGATTATCGGCCGGACGGCTTTTTTCTGCCTGTTGGCAAGTGTGATTACAATTGTTTTCAACTTTCTATTGGAAATGGCTGCGCTTGGCATGATCGAAATAATCTGTCTGCTGATAACCCAAAAGAGAAAAAACAGTTTCCCGCTAAAGCGGCAGGTTTAAACAAAAACCCCGGTAAAAACAAAAAGAGCTTTACCGAGGTTTGTTTTTATTTAAAGTGTTTGCTTAACACTTTAAATCTTTTTTCGACTTGAAACCAACCCCATATCAACAAAGTGATAACGGCCATAACAACAAGCGCTGCAATAGCCGCAAAAGGCACAGCTATCACAATCGAGAATATATTTTTTGTTACCGTAAAACATATTCCTGTTATAGCAGCCCAGCCGAAAATCCATGCAATTACCTGCATTTGACGGGAATATTTTTTACTGAATGCAGAAATCGTTATACACACAATGAACCCCATCAAACCAGCAATAAAAATAATTTCCATATCTATAAAATTAAAAATTAAACATAGCTATATAATAGCATCTTTAGCAAAAATTGTAAAGCTATTGGTTAAATTATGATTTATTGAGAGATTATTTCAACAATATTGTTTAATAAAGCCTTTAAAAAGGAAAAGAACAGCGGTTTATACCGCTGTTCTTTTCCTTTTTAATACAGCTCGTAACTTTCAATAACGTTACCCGTCGTGTCCAGATAATTGACACGGCAGACACCGTCATAAAAAATTTCCACCAGCCGGATACCGTGGGACGTTGACAACTCCATATGTCTATGACAACCGGTATACAACTCCTGCTGTGATACAAGGCGGCCTCGGGTATCCCAGATAAAGAGGTGTTTTTTATCGCGGATCAATTGGATTTGATCATCAACCGTAACAGCCATCATCAGGTGTGTACTGGTATAGAACGCGATATTGCCGCAGCTGGTTGGATACCAGTAAAACGGCAAATTGTTCATATATCTGTACGGATAAAACGGCATTCCCGAACGGCCGTAAACCCAGCGGTTGGGTGCATGGCTGTCAAAGTAACCATAATATCTTTCCGTGCAATGCGGGGCAAAGATTCTGTCTGCGATCACCAGACCGCGCAAAACTTCACTTGCCACATATGCCGCTTTGGCAACTTTGCTCGGACGCGGCGGACGATATCCCTTGCCTTTTTTAGGTTCGTAAACCCTTTTTATCCCGCTGCGGCCAGAAGACCAGGAGTTGGAATAAGGGTCTGCATAACCACGTGCGGGCAGATAATGTTTGCTGTAATATCCTTGTGCTGAAACACAGGATGACACTAACATAGCTACTATACACAGTATCAAAAAAATAATTTTTTTCATAATATCTAAAATTTTTATGTTTCTCGTTAATGAGTTTAACATAAAAACAGCTGTTTGTCCATTGTTGTTTTATTTTGTCAAAAGATAGCCGTCATCATCAAAATAAAAACCTTCTGGCAGTTCGGCCCGACCTCCGGCAAACGAGGCAGACAGCAAACGACGTCCGTCAACGGTTATCCCCGGCAGCAGGCTTCCTGCCGTACCAAAGCGGTTGTACAGCGGTGTATTAAAAGAAATTGCGGCGCCGGCAGACGGCAACAGGCCACCGGCCAATATACGAACACCAAATTTTTTGATCCACAAATCAAAAGTTTCTTCTTTCAAGGAACTGTCGGACAAAGCGTAACGCAGACTGAAAAAATCATAAGGGTGCGCCGCGGCGCCGCTTGCGGAAAATAAATCCTCGTTACCGAACAAAACCGTCGCTTCGTTATCATAACACATTTCTGCAACCACCCGACCGGCCGAACGTTGCGGGCAGAAAAGAATCTGGCCACCGGAAAAAAGTGGCAGCAGAGTTGCCAGATTGAGTCCCATAACGGATGAAAGTGGTAGCGCATTTAACACCTTGTCTTTGGCGTTAAACGGCAGCACCGTGTTTATCTGACTACAGCCGGCAAGAATATTATTGTGTGTCAAAGCCACACGTCCACCTTTTTCTTTAGGCAGAATTAATGCCGTATTGTTGGCGTGGGTCTGAGGACAAAAACGCCACAAATAGCTCCACACTCCCCGTAATCTGTCCTGGATATAAACGGCAACATCACCAGCTTTTTCTAAAGCCAGCATATTGGCGGAAAGATTTTTCTTGTCAAGAATAACGGCTGTTTTACCCGCAGCCTGAACAGCAAACAGCAAAATCAGTCCATTGATGCCGGAAGACGGTTTTATCCCAATACTGAGAGCTTTCGGCCAACGGCGACGGATGGAGGCTGCGAGAACGGCACTTTGAAAAAGCAACCGGGCATAAGTCAGTGAGGGCTGCCCCGGTTCCATCGCTACAATATGGCGGCGGCCGTAAGTTTTGGCGGCAAAAAGTAACGCCTCGTACAGGCAGGTTTTATTTTCCGCCGTTTTATACATCATATCGGTCATCAGGCCATACAGCCGGCGGGCAATTTTATGCCTTTCTTCCCGACTGCCTCCGGTTACCGCCGAAAAACGACAGGGTTCCAAAATATTCAGGGTAATCTCCGGAAACCAGCGGGTCGGATATTTGTCTTTCAAATAAGAAAACTTGGAATATTGCGCACCATTGATCCGTACCGGCAGAAGTTTGGCTCCGGCGCGGGCGGCAATAATCCCCGCGCCTTCGTAAACCTTCATCATCGCTCCGGTGGTGGTTACCCGGCCTTCGGGAAAAATCATCACCTTGCGGCCTTTTTTGATTTCTTCCACCAGCGCCCGCACCGATAACGGATTTTGCGGATCAACCGGATAAAAGTCAACCAACAGACGAATAACAGGCATAAACCATTTTTGTGTCCAGCCAGTGTTGATAGCAAAAGTGATGCGTTCGGGCATAAAAGCCGCCAGCAAAACGCCGTCAAGCAACGAAACATGGTTGGAGATAATCAGCGCTTTCCGTCCTGCCCGGCGGAAATTGGCAATGCCATTAACTTTGGTATGAAAAAAGAACTTGAGCAGGCCTTGAATCAGCGAACGGATCAGAGCATCCGGCAACAATGCACATATATAAACGGCGACCGCCGCACTAAACAGCGCCATAACCAAAAACAGGTGCGGCAGAGAAAAGCCAAGTGACAGAAAAACAACGGCAAAAACGGCAACCGCAACCATGCCTAAGGCATTGAGTATGTTATTGCCGGCAATAACAGCCGCCATATGAGCTTTCGGCGCACGGCTTTGCATAAAAGCATTAAGCGGAATGATGTACATACCGCCCCAGAAGGCCAAAGCAAAAAGCGTTAGGCTGAAACCAAAGGCATGTTGCTGACTGAAAAAACAGCCGAACGAAATTTTTTCTGCTGGGGTCGGATACCCTTCGGCAAACCAATACAACAAAAACAGGCAAATACCCATACCGACCGCCGAAAGCGGCACATAAGTGGCATGGATAAAACCCTTCAGAATCCGATTACAGCAGAAAGATCCGGCTGCCACACCGCAGGAAAACAAGATCAGGAAGAAAGTGATTACTCCTTCACCGGTATTGAGAATCTGCCCGCATAAAGGATAAATCTGCACAGCCACTAACGCCCCGATAACCCAAAACCAGGTGGCACCCAATATGCTCATCAAAACCTGACGGTGTTTCAGCAGAAAACGGAAATTTTCCATTGTTGCGGCAAATATGTTGGCCGAAATCGTTACATTCGGCCGCGGTGCCGGTGAAAACGGAATTTGCCGAGCAGCCAGCCAACCGCAGAAAGCAAGGATTATCAGCAGGAAAATGGTGGTTCCTATCGGTAGCAGGGTTCCCAAAATCAAGCCGAACAAAATCGCCATATAGGTGGTGCTTTCAATATAAGCGTTGCCGGCGACCAGTTCTTTAGGCTCTAGATGCTGAGGTAGCAGGGCATATTTGACCGGACCGAAAAAAGCTGATTGTGCTCCCATCATGGTCATTATGATTATCAACAACGGCAGATTATACCAGCAGTAGGCTACCGCAACCCCCAACATTAAAACCAACTCGACCACCTTTAATACGCAGGCTATACGATCGCGCGGATATTTGTCGGCAATTTCCCCAGCAACGGCCGAACATAAAAAGAAAGGCAAAATGAATAAACCTGCAATCAGGTTTGAAAGAATGTCGGCCTGACTGGTCATTTTTATCGTAACCAGCGTCAAAAGGGCATTTTTAAATAAATTATCGTTAAATGCTCCCAAAAACTGGGTAATCATCAGGGGCAGAAAACGTTTTGTTTTTAGCAGATTGGCATTCATTTTTATCTTTTCTAAGATTTTTGTATATTTTTATGTAATAAAAATAAAACACGATATTTTCCGCCTGTCAAGACTAACCGAAAGAACAAAAAAGGACGGATAAACCGTCCTTTTTTGTAAAATTTATTCTTCTTTCTTTTTATTCCCTGTTTCGGTCGAGGTTTCCGTCGTTTTTTGCTGATGCTGCAAACCGATATCGCGAGCCCCGCTGATACCTAATATAACCGTTAACGCGGTAATCAGTTGCGCCCAATCATTAACATTCAAATGAATGTAGGGCGCCAAAATGCAGTTGATAAAATAACCGCCGGCAAGCGTCCAGCCCACGCAAGGAATCCAGAGCCGCTGCCAGCCTTTTCCAGAAACATTTTCCGGCAACTTTGCCAAAGAATTTTTAAGAAAGTAATCTCTGGTTCCGCTAATACCTAGCAAAATGCCAAGGGATGTGATTAACCCACTCCATTCAACCAGCTCAATACTGGTAAACGGATGCACATAAAGATTATTGATAAACCCTCCGACCAAGATCCAGCCAATGACTGAAATCCACAACCGTTTGAATGTAATTTTTTTCTTTTCCATAATATAACTTTTTAATAATTTTTTCTGTTTTCATCATACATGAATTCATGTTATTTGTCAAATATTTTGTCTAATTGCTTGCCTCTGCCGAAATTATGACCGAAAATCCGTTGCCACTGTTGTCAAATTCCATTTTGCAACCATGCAGAGCGGCAATTTTGGCAACAATAGACAAACCTAAGCCACTGCCGTTTTCTTTTTGCCCGGCCGGACGATAAAAACGTTCACTTAAGCGGCGCAGGTGGTTGTTGGCGATTTTGACACCGGAATTGTGCACCTCAATTTCACCGGAGGAAATACGGATGGCAATTTCCGCATTTTCAGGACTGTATCTGACGGCATTGTCCAAAAGATTGCGTAGCATGGCTGCAAGCAACACCGCATTGCCGTTTTTAACCGGTGCGGCCGAGGTGACATCGGTATGCAGCTGCTGTTTTTTACGGGCAAGCACTCCTGCATATTCGGCAGACAACGAATCGACAATTTGCGGCCAGGAAATTTCTTCCGCCTCGTCAATTACCGCCAGACCGCTTTCGAGCCTTGAAAGCAAAAGCAGCTGCTCAACCAGGCGGACGCAGCGTTCAACGCCCTGCTCCATTTTGGACAGCGAATCTTTGGCGGCAACGGGGTTGTTCTCCGTCAGCTGCAAAACTTCTAACTGCACTTTCAGAGCTGTCAGTGGCGAGCGTAGTTCGTGTGCCGAATCGGAAATAAAACTTTTTTCGCGCTTGAGCATACCGTCGATTTTTGCAAGCAAACCATTCATGGCGACAGTCAGAGGTCTGATTTCATCGGGCAAACCTTTTTCCGACAGTGGCGAGAGATCATCGGGGCGTCTTTTTTTCAGTTCGTCGGCCAACCGGTGGAAAGAAGAAAATTCTTTTCCCACAAAATAAATAATGGCAATCAGCAAAACAAACAGACCACCCAGCCAGGGCATTAAAAACTCTTCCACCATATCAAGCGTAACTTCGGTGCGGTACTCCAACTCCTGCCCAACGGCAATTACATATTTTTTATCGGCCGAATCAACGCGGACAATCCGCCATTTGTCCCCGTCCGCCTTTTCATCGGAAAAGCTGCCGACAGCAGCGGAAAAGGCAAAGTGTTTTCCGTTTTCGTTATCGTGAAAAACCATTTCTCCCATACGCGAAAAGACGGCGAAACCAATGGCCTCGTCCTCTTCGTCGGCATTGCTGATACGGCTAATGATTTTGTCGGTTTCTTTCTGCACCCCGGGAGTTAGGGCAGACCAATCGGCTGAGGCCAGCTGGCGCGCCAGTAGAATCTGGTACTGATCAAAAAACTCGTCGATTTTTTCTCGGCATTCAAACCACGATAACAGCCCCGAACACAACCAGATCAGGCAGGATATGCCGCTGAAAACCAGCAGCAAACGGAGACGCAGGCTTAGTTTTTTCATCTATTTGTCTTCCATTATATAGCCGATTTTGTTGACGGTGCGGACAATATCCTTGCCTAGTTTTTTGCGCAGGTGGTGGATATGTACCTCTACCGCATTGCTTTGAACTTCGTCGTTCCAGGAATAAATTTTATTTTCTATCGTTTCTTTGGAAAGCACTTTGTGTTTGTTTAAGAGCAAAATCTCCAGCAAGGCAATTTCCCGGGGAGAAAGGGCAACTTCCTGCCCCAAAAGACTGACTTTGCGAGTTTCGGGATCAAAAGCAATGTCGCCATGGGTCAAAAGCGGGGAAGTCCGGCCGTTTGCACGGCGGATCAGCGCGTTCAGGCGCGCCTGTACCTCTTTTAGAGAAAAAGGTTTGCCGAGATAGTCGTCGGCGCCGGTATTCAGACCGATGATCCGCTGATCGACATCGCCACGGGCAGTTAGCACCAAAACCGGTTCTTTGCGGCCGTTATTCCGCCAGTTTTTCAAAATTTCCAAGCCATCCTGTCCGGGCAACCCGAGATCCAGCACCACGGCTTCATAAGGCGCCTGATACAGCGCTTCTTCGCCTTCAAAACCGTCGGTAAACCAGTCGATAGTAAAGCCGAGCCTTTCAAGCCCGGCCTTTAATCCGTCTCCGATCAGCTGGTCGTCTTCCACCAATAAGATCCGCATGAGAAACCTGCTTTATTTTTTCAGCTGAACACGGTTGACATCAATGATGGTCTCGAACAAATCTTTGTCAACTTCACCGCTGATTTCGACGGTATCTGCTGGGGTAACATTGACGCCGCGCCAGTCTTCATCATCGATTTCAATGATTACGCTACCGCTCGCATCCTGAAACA
>CAYXBH010000016.1:0-15198 GCA_964463185.1 uncultured Azospirillum sp.
ATTGCGGAAAAGAACCAGATTATAAAGTGGAAAGCCTGATTGATGCAGTAAAAATTCTGGAGAAAGATGAATAAAATGCAGAACAAAGGACAGGTGATTATTTATGGAAGGCACGCCGTTAAAGCTGCGCTGGCCAATTCGCGGCGCAATATTGCAAGGGTTTTCTGTTTAAAGGAAAATCTGGCGGAACTGGCCGGAAAAGTCAGCGAAAAGAAAATATCTGTCGTTGGCAGGCAGGAGCTGGAAAAAATACTTCCCCGCGATGCCGTGCATCAGGGGATGGTGGTGGCAGCGGAAATGTTGCCCGGGATTTCTCCGGATGAGTTGTGCGTAAAAGCTCGTGAAAAAGAAAGTTGTCATCTGCTTGTCCTTGATCAGGTTACCGATCCGCAGAATATTGGTGCTATTATTCGTTCCTGTGCTGCTTTTGGTGCGTTGGCCCTGGTGGTGCAGGATAAAAATTCGCCACAGGAGAGCGGTGCCATGCTGAAAGCTGCAACAGGGACATATGAATTGCTACCGGTTTGCCGGACAATCAATCTGGTAAGAACAATGGAAAATTTGAAAAAAGAAGGTTTTTGGGTTATCGGTATGGATGGGTATGCCAAAGGCGATATATCCACTCTGCCCAAAGGCGGAAAACTGGCTGTGGTTATGGGTAGCGAAGGTGCTGGGATGCGTCGACTGGTGGAAGAAGCCTGCGATTTGACGGTTAGGCTACCTATAAACCCCGGGGTAGAAAGCCTGAACGTGTCGGCCGCGGCGGCGGTGGTGTTGTACGAACTTAACCGAAAGTAGGAGATTGAGCGTTGGTGGAAAATGTAAAAGTCTGCAATCTGGTTAAAAATTATGATAATATCCGTGCTGTCGATGACATCAGTTTTGCGGCGGGAAAGGGAGAGATTATCGCCCTTTTGGGACCGAATGGAGCTGGCAAGTCGACGCTGATGAACATGATATCTGGTTATCTGGCGCCGAGCAGCGGTGAAATTTTCGTACTGGGACGCAATATTCGCGAATTTCCACTTGAGGGAAAGAAAAACATAGGTTTTTTGCCGGAGGGATCGCCGCTTTATCCAGACCTGACGGTAAGGGCGTTTCTTAATTATATGGCAGGATTGCGGCTGCTTGGTTGGGAAGCGGTTGAAAATGCTGTTAAGATCGCAAAAATCGAAAACGTGGCGGAGCAGAAAATAGAGACCCTGTCCAAAGGATATCAGCGCCGGGTGGGGTTTGCGCAAAGCATTTTATCGGATCCGCCGGTGTTGCTTCTGGATGAGCCGACTGATGGTCTTGATCCCAACCAAAAACGGCATATCCGGTACCTGATTGCCCAAATGGGTAAAAACAAAACCATCATTATTTCTACCCATCTACTTGATGAGGCAGAAACTGTTTGCAACAGGATTATACTGATTAACAAAGGACGGATTGTTGCCGACGGTATGGCAAAAGATATTGTGAAGCAGGCAGGTGTTGAGAGCCTGGAAAAAGCTTTTTACCAACTGACAACAACGGAAGATGAGGTGTAAATGAAAAATTTATGGGTTGTTATCAAAAACGAACTGCTGCGTTATTTTATTTCTCCGTTGGCGTATGTTTATCTGGTGGCTTTTCTGCTTTTAAACGGCTCGTTTGCCATTTACTTTGGGCATTTTATCGGCCGCGGGATGGCCGGTCTTAATGCCATGTTTGTTTTTCAGCCGTGGCTTTATCTGCTGTTTATCCCCGGTATTTCGATGCGGCTGTGGGCAGAGGAATTTCGCAGCAAAACGGTGGTGCAGCTTTTGACCATGCCGGTTTCCGTTTCAACCCTAGTCTGGGGCAAATTTTTTGCTTCCTGGGTTTTTGCAGCGGTAGCGTTGGTGCTTACTTTTCCTTTCTGGCTAACGGTTAATCATCTGGGGTCGCCCGACAATGGCGTGATTTTGCTCAGCTATGCTGGCAGCTGGGTGCTGGCCGGTTGTATGCTGGCAATTTCGCAGACAATGTCGGCTCTGACCAAAAATCAAGTTATTGCGTTGGTGCTGGCGGTTATTGTCAATTTTCTGTTTTTTCTGAGCGGTGTTGAATATGTGCTCGGTTTTTTCCGTATGTTTGCGCCGGCAGCGGTGGTCGATATGGTGGCCTCGTTTAGTTTTTTGGTGCATTTCGGCACGATAACAGGAGGTTTGCTAGAGCTGCGGGATATTGTCTTTTTTATTTCTATTATCTTTTTGTTTAACGTAACGACCATTCTGGCGGTCAGTTTCCGGACTTCGGGAACGTCGCGTTGGCTAAAATCGACGGAAGCTGGCTATTATGTTCTTTTTTTCTTGCTTTTGCTTATGGCTTTTGTCGGGTTGAATTTGACGGCAAATCGGTTCTTGCGGGTGTATCAATATGATTTTACGGAAGAAAAACTGCATACGCTAACACCTTCTTCCCGCCGGGTGTTGGAAGATTTGCCGGAACAGGTGATTGCAAAGCTCTATTATTCCCCGATTTTGGGAGAGAGAAGTCCCGAAATGCGGCTGATGTATGACCGGGTGCGACTGCTTTTGGAACAGTTTGCGCGTCTTCAGCCTGATAAGTTTAGTTATAAAATCTATAATCCGCAGTTGCTCGACGATATAGAAGATCAGGCGATTGCGATGGGATTGCAACCGTTGCCGCTGGTTGATCTCAATCAAAACAGTTTTTTCGGCCTGGTTTTGTCGGATGGCATTGATCGGCACCGGAAAATACCATTTTTTGCTCTAGAGAGGTACGGTTATCTGGAACAGGATCTGATTGAGCTTATTTATCAGCTTTATCACAAGAAAAAAACACTCGGGTTGATTAGCAGTCTGCCGGTGTTTGATACGCCTTATGCCGGCGGTTATGTTTCTCCCCAATGGAACATTATGACCGAAATTGGAAAGTTTTATGATATCAAAATTATCGGTAGTGCCGACGACCTGTCGAAAATAGACCTGTTGATGATGATTCATCCGCAGAAATTGCCAGATGATGTGGTGGAGGCGATTAAGCATTATTCCGAGCTCGGTGGCAAAACGTTTCTGCTGCTGGATACAGCGGCGGAAGCATCGCGGATTTTTTCGCCTGACAACATAGAATTTTATCCCTCCAACCTAAACGGACTGGATAAGTTTTGGGGATTCCGTTTTTATAACGAGCTGGTAGTGGCAGATCTTGATAATTCGATTACCGTTGATGCAACTAGAAACTATTCGACTAATCCGATTTTTACTCAGGATGTGGTTCAGTTTGTGGTACCGGCGGGAAGTATGAATCCCGATTTTCCGATTACCAAAAATCTGCAGGGGATATTGTTTGCCTCGGTTTCGGCTATTGTTCCAGAAGGAAACCGCAGTGCGTTTCTGCCACTGATCAAGAGCGGCGATCAATCGGGGGTTTTGAGTTCGGGTGTGGTCTATGACGGTAAAAATCCGGCTGAACTGCTTGGGATGTTTAAGCCAGATGGAAAGTTGAAATTTTTATCTGCTCTGCTGATTGAGAATAATTCGAAAAATCCGTATGAAGTGATTGTGGCAGCGGATACGGATTTTATTTATGATACGTTCTGGAGCACCAGCCGCACCATTTTGGAAAACACTTATTTTATTCCCCTTTACGATAACGCCAATTTTGTTTTGAATGCTCTTGATTATCTTTCCGGCGAAGACATTTTGATTCCGCTGCGCGGACGGACGCAGAAAATCCGCAGGTTTGAAGACATTGAAAAAATGCGAAAAGAAAATCTGCGGGAGTTCAGAGTCAGGGAAAACGATATTTTCAAACAAATTGAGAAGACAAAACAGGCTCTGGCGGAAGTGTTTGGCAAAAAAGAGTTTGAAGAAAGGGAAAACTTTACTTCTGACGAATTGGCGGTTATTGCTGGAACAAGGCAGAAACTGGAAAAACTGAGAACTGAGCTGGCTGCAATCAGAGCCGGAATGCACCGAAACATTGAAGAGGTGGGAATGGTTATCAAATTTATCAATATCTATCTGGTACCGTTTTTGTTGCTGGCCGGGCTTGCTTTTGTCGGAGCAAGAAAATCTTTTCGACAGAAAAAAACGCATTTTAAAATTGTGTTTAACCGGGAGTTTAAGGTTGCCGGGACGATTGCTGTTTTGCTGCTGGTTATGGGTGGGGTTTCGTTTTATCTGACCGGAAAAGGCGGAATCGACCAATATGAAAACAAACCGGTGTTTGAGGGACTGGCTGCAAAGCTTAACGATGTGGAGAAAATTTCGCTTTCGTCGGCTAAAAACAAATTGGTCTTCTATAAGGACAACGGAGAATGGCGACTGGAAGGAAGCCCCTGTCTGCCGGTTTATCAGGAAAGAATCGGCAGTTTTCTAGCGGTGCTGGCCGACGCCGTTTATTATGAAAAGAAATCTGACAAGGTTGAGTATCTGTCCCGGTTTGGGCTGATGCCGGCTTCTGCCAAAAACTCGACCAGCGTGGAGGTGCGGCTGGAAGGCAATAACAAAGAAGTGCTGGCGGATTTTGTCGTCGGCAAGTATGATATTGACGTTGGTCGTGGGGCAAGAGCCGCCTATATGAGGTTTGCTGACAAATTCCAGGTCTGGATGGTCAAAGCAGATCTGATTGATCTGTCAACCACCGTTTCCGATTGGACATATAGCACTTTGTGGAATCTGCGTTTTGGGCGGCTCAGTGGTTTTGATCGTACTAGTAACCTGAACCGGGTGGCAGAATTGGTCAAATATCTCCTTAATACGGAATTTGAGAGCGCCGGTGAAGGGGAGCCACGCGGAAAAGAGATTATGAAACTTGATCTTGATGTTGAGGGTAACAGAAAAATCGGAATTGACTTCCGTTGGGATCAGGAGCATATATTCCTCCGTTATGTCTTTTCTTGGGAGGACAATGCCGGATACTTCGGATTTTTTGCCAAGACTGCGGAAAAATGTTATTACGAAATCAGCAAGGAAAAATTTGAGAAGATAAAATATGTCGTCGAATCGAGCAATTGGTCTGATAGAAAATAATCGCTTGAAAAAAATAGCTGTTACTGCCAGCGTTTCTGTTTCCAGTGGGCTGGTTCTGGTTAAATTGGCAGTGTCTTTATATACCGGATCGCTGTCCGTTCTAGCCTCGATGGTGGACAGTCTGGCGGATATCGTTTCTTCGCTGATTGCGTTTATTGCCGTTCGCTTTTCTTCCCAGCCGGCAAGCTTTGAACACCGTTACGGCTATGGCAAGGCAGAAGCGCTGAGTGCGCTTGTACAGGCCGCGTTTATTGTTGGTTCGGGGGTGTTTGTGGTTTATGAGGGGATCAATCGGTTTATTTTTCCCCGACCGATTGAAGAAACCGGTGTCGGCATTGTGGTTATGCTTGTTTGTACAATGGTAACTTTGGGGTTGGTTTCTTTTCAAAAACATGTGGTTAAAAAGACGTTGTCGTTGGCGGTAGAGGCTGACAGCGTTCATTATCTGACGGATATTGTTACTAATTTATCGATAGTTGTCAGCTTGGTTGTGGTTCGTTTTTTCGGTCTGGACTGGTTTGATGCTTTTTCCGCGCTTTTTATTTCCTGTTATCTTCTGGTCAATGCCTATAAGATTGCAGGCAGTGCTATTGCCTTGCTGATGGATCGGGAACTGCCGGATGATGTACGGGCAAAAGTTATAGAAACGGTAAACAACAGCAGTTTTTGCCATGGTATCCACGACTTGCGTACCCGCAGCCTGGGTGGGGTTTATATGTTCGAGTTTCATCTGGAACTGGATGGGGGGTTGCCTCTTTATCAGGCGCATGAACTGACGGATATCGTGGAGGAAAAAGTGAAAAAAATATTTCCCTGCGCTCAAGTGATTATCCATCAGGATCCGGCAGGGTTGGAAGAAAAAAGG
Source organism: uncultured Azospirillum sp. (assembly GCA_964463185.1). Classification (GTDB taxonomy): domain Bacteria; phylum Pseudomonadota; class Alphaproteobacteria; order RF32; family CAG-239; genus JAFUYI01. The sequence goes on from CAYXBH010000016.1 coordinate 5,869, forward strand.
TTTGATGACAGCCTGATCAGCTGATTTTATAAGACAATATCTGCTTCGTAAGCAAAGATAATTTCTGTTTCTTCTTCCTGTTCCGTTTTTTTCAGTTCGCAAACCAGAAGAGAGTCCGCATCTTGTAGGCTGTCGAATATGTCATCGGGGATACACTCAATCAATATGCCGTCTTCCTGGTTGCGATGCAGAATGGCTGACATATTTTTGGCATCAATTTCGATCACGGCGTCGCGGGGTTCGCTTTCCCGTGCGTAAAGCAAAAGCATAACTTCATCTTCGTCGTTAACGATAAAATCAAAAGCATCAAAGTCGTTCATAAAAATTGTTCCCTGTAAATTAAAATATGAGGTTATTGTAAGAACTATAATTATATTTACAAGAGGAATGTTGATAGTTGTGTTAATTTTGGTGAATTTTTACCTGAAGTAACTTATAGTGCTCGTTATGAGTGCGATATTTGACAAATTTATCAATCTACTAAAATGGCCGGCAGCGGTTTGGGCTTTGTGGTCGTTTCCTGCCTTTTTTCAGTCTTTGGATTATTTTGATTTTAAAACTTTGAAATTTGTGGCGCTTTTCGGCGGTTTTTTCCTTTTTTTTGTAGCGCAGACATCCATGGATTCTTCCGTGCGCACTTCCATGCAGATTGTCGCTCATGAGTTGGTGCATAGTTTTTTTGCGGTGCTAACATTTCACAAAGTCAAACATATCCGTGTGGCGGATGATAATTCCGGTGGGTCGATGGGGTTTGAGGGCGAAGGAAACTGGTTGATCATCATTGCGCCGTATTTTTTTCCTTTGTTTTGTTTTTTCTTTATGCTTGGCATTGGTGTTTATATGAAGTTTGCTGCGCTTAATTGGATTATCAGCGCAATTTTTGGTTATTTTATCGGTTATCATGTCGATACGGTGGCGTCGCAGATACATGAAAAGCAAACCGACCTGCCGAAGGTGTCTTATCTTTTCTGTGCGATGTTTCTGCCGGGTGCCAATTTGTGGGTTGTCGGCAGTATGTTGGCATTTAACAGTACTGGCTGGGATGGGTTTGGAAAATATCAGGAGCTTATGGTTTACCTTAATATGGAAAACCTGCAAACCGTTATCGGTTTAATCTTTAATTCGTAAAACGCATTCAGCTGCATCAAGCGAAACTTTGGCGCCGAGGGGAACTGTTTTGCGAGCGCGGACGTGTCCGAACGGAAAGTTTTTGATGACAGGGATTTTAATGTCAGTGGCAAAATCGTCGATAATCTGGTTGACATCTTTGTCGTTCGGGTGATTGAGCCTGATGTCGGTAAATTGTCCGAAAAGGATGCCTCGTATTTCGCCAAATTGCAACTGCTGCCGGAGCTGGAGCAGCATTCTTTCGATCCGGTAACTTTTTTCATCAATATCTTCCAGCAGTAAAATGCTGTTTTTTAAGTTCGGATAATAGGGGGTGCCGGCCAGGGACTGCAAAACGCAAAGGTTGGTGCCGATCAGGCGTCCTTCAGCTTCTCCTGGGTTGACGGTTATCCCGCTGCGGATGTCTTCAAAGCGCCCCTCCATGGCCTGTAAAAAACTTTCGGCCGTATAGGGGTGGATGGATGATCCGTGGCCAAAGTCATATTTGAGCAAAATGCCGGCATAGGAAATATTACCGGTTTGGGTATAGATGCCAGTTTGTAAAGCGGTGGTATCGCTGAAACCGATGATGGGTTTGGGATTTTTTTTGATGATGCCGTAATCGAGTAAAGGCAAAACATACTGTGAGCCGAATCCGCCACAGGAAGCAAAAACCGCTTTGATTTCTGGGTCAGTAAAAAAACGCATGATGTCTTCCGCCTGTTCGGCAGGTGTACCAGCCATATGGTTGAGGCGGTCATAGGCATAGCGGCCGAGTACAACCCGATATCCGCAGCTTTCCAGCCAGTGCAGTCCTTCCTTGATGTCTTCTGGCGAATCAAGCGCCGAAGAAGGGGATACAATGCCGACTTTTGAGCCACGGGGAATCGGGTTTATCATTATCAGAGCTCCTTTAACAGCTGACGGCTGAAGTCGGGTAGCGAGTTGTCGCGGGCGCCCATAATGACAATGCAGTCGCCGTCTTTGGCGTTTTCAAGGATAAATTTGTGCACGTTTTCTCGGGTGTCGAGGAAATAGGCATTTTTCAAACCGTGTTTCTTTGCCGTGTTTATGATATTTGCTGCCGTGATGTCTTTGTCGACATTCTTGTCCAGCATATAAACCTCGGGCATAATGAAAATATCATCTGGTCCGAGCACGCGGGCAACTTCGGTGGCAACTTCGCTACCGGTGTTGAATGCTGAAAACGGACTGTGCGACTGGTACAGAACCAAGAGGCGCCGCGGATATTCCTTTAATGCCGAAAGCGAAGAGGCAATTTTACTCGGGTTGTGGGCAAAATCATCAATCAGGGTGATGCCATGGCTGCTGGTGCCGACAATTTCCAACCGGCGCTTGATACCGGAAAAGCCTTCCAGTGTTCTGGCTGCCGCTAGTGGATCAATACCGGCTTCGCTGCAGATGGCGATGGCTGCCAAGGTGTTGCTGACGTTGAATGCTCCGAACAGATGCAGGCGGAAAGTTTCGCCCCGAAAATTGTATTGCACGCCTTCGGGTAGGCATTTGATGTCGGAGGCAAAGAAATCAGCAGACGGATCTTTGACCGAAAAAGTTATTTTGCGGTTGTGTTTTAGGTCACTGCTTAGTTTGCAATCGGCATTAACGACAATGGCGCCTTTGGTGTTGTCGGCAAAGGTCTGAAAATAGTCGATCAGGTTTTTTATGGACGTATGGTCGTGTGAAATGTTGTTGATCAGAGCGATGGTTGGCCGGTATTTGCAGATGGAGCCGTCGCTCTCGTCAGCCTCAATGACGCAGAATTTATCCTGGTTGTAGATGAAATTGGGGAGGCCTTTTAAGAGTTCGTAATTGCGCAGCATGCCGCCGTTGATTAGGCAGGGTTTTTGTCCCAACATATCTAGAATGTAGCCGATCATGGCGGTGGTGGTGGTTTTACCCGAGGTGCCGCCGACGGCGATGCCGAAAGGATATTGATGGAACAGTTCGGCCAAAAGGTCGGAACGTTTTTTGATCGGAATGTTTAAGGTGCGGGCGGCTTTTATGTCTGGGTTGCTTTCGTCAAGTGCTGCCGAAACGTAGACAGTCTGCATATCGGCCGTGATGCCGGAGCCGTCTTGGGGAATCAGTTTGATTCCCATATCAAGCAGAGCCTGCTTGTTTTTGCTGTCGCGGCCGGCGTCAAAACTGCGATCGCTGCCATAAACTTCATAACCTTTCAGCCTCAGAATCTGGGCAAGTGGGCTCATGCCGTTGCCGGAAATTCCACAAAAACAGATTTTAGTCATAATTTATTTTTTTCCTTACATTTAATATCTGGAAATCAGAGGGCGTCGAGCACTTCTTTTTCCCGTTCGCGGAAGATTTGGAGATTGGTGTAATCTATAATGATATAGCTTTTGCCGTCGCTGTCAACATTGACGGCAAGGATTGCACCAACATCCTTGTCTTCGAAAGTTGCGTATAAGACCGCTTCGCCGTTTTGCAATTGTGTCAGAAAATCCGGATTGCCGATCGGCTGAGCGACTTTTTCGATTTCTATCTTATCTCTGCCATACTCGTCTTTTACCGTTTTTTCAACGGTTACGATTTTGGGTGTGAAAAACTCCTGGGCGTTTCCGTATTTTCTTTGTAGCAAATCATAGTATTTTTTGTAGAGCTGTAGGGCTTTGGAGGTAGCTGGGTCGTCGCTATTGAGTGTTCCGTATGCGCTTAGACGCCAAAGCGAGTTGTTTTCGCCAAAGCTGACAATTATCTGGTGAAAATCCGAGATGGGCTTGGGAAGTTTGGTTACGATGAAATTGTTAACGCTGTCTTTGTGCTCGATTTTGGTCAGATTAACCCCGAGGGCTTTTGTTTGATTGTAGGTGGCTCCCCAAGAAAGGCCGAAAGGTGCTTCCCCATATTTGGTCGAGGTGTCTACCGGTTTGCTGACCACGGTCGCCGGCTGCTGCGGACGATAGGCGCGGAATTCAAGCGGAGCCCCATCTATTTTGATGATTTTTGGTTTTTGGTCGAGCAGGTGGCTTGCTTTTTCTTTGGCGGAATCGGAACTTTCTCTCATTTTGAGATCGTCGGAAATCAACACGTCTTCGTAAAATTGTCCGCCTTCCAGGATTTCTTCCGCTTTTGCCGTTCCGGTGGCTGTCGTCAGCAGGAAAAAGGCTGTCAAAAATACTTTTTTCATCGGGATATTCCTATCAATACCAAAAATAAATTGAACACTGTTCATATTTAAGTTAATATAATGCTATAATTGCAAATAATTTGTTAAGAACAATATATGACCCAAAATTCAAAAGACAATATCCGCCGCAAACTGATTGAAACTGGGCGGAAACTAGTAGCGGAAAAAGGAGCCGCTTATCTGACCGCGCGTAAATTGTCGGAGGCGTCAGGCTGTTCGGTGGGAACAATTTACAATCAGTTTTCTTCCATGGATGATTTTATTGCTGAGCAAAACGAACGGACGCTGGCTGAACTGTATGCTTATCTAAGCCAGCTCGGCAACGGTCCGAGTGGTTATCGGAACATAAACATTTATGCCGAATGTTTCCAAAAATTTGTGGCTGCTCACAGATCTTTGTGGTCGTTGTTTTACAACTTTCATCTTAATCTGAAAAGTTACCGGCCAAGTATTTCTTATCGACGGCAAATGGTAAGACTCTGCGAGCTGATTGCTCCCGATCTAGCTGCCATGTTCCCACGGATTGAAATCCGGCGGCTGAAAATGTCGCAAAAAGTCTTGATTGCCGCCTTGGTTGCCCTTAGCGTTCTGCCAGAAGATAAGTATAGTAGTAAAAGGAGTGCCTTGCTGCTTAATACCTATCTGGCAGGAATGATGATGCTTAACAGGGAGTAGGAAATGGAATTTCTAAATTTGATCTATCAGAAATGGGTTGCCTTTTCTACTGATCCAGAAGTGCTTGCCACTTTTTTTAATAACCGGTTTTTGCTGATTTTGTTGGTTGTCGTCCTAGTCAGAATCAAATATACGACTTATAACAGTATGTGGGCGAGTGCGCTGGTCAATATTCCGGGGACGCTTTTGCATGAGATGATGCATTATATTGTCGGGCTGATTTTAAATGCACGCCCCTGCAATTTTACCATTTTCCCCCGCAAATCGCCGGATGGATACTATGTTATGGGTAGCGTTGGTTTTCGCAACGTTACTTTTTACAATGCCGTGCCGTCGGCGCTTGCACCGCTTTTACTTCTGGTTATCGGTTTTTATCTGAACCGTTACTGGCTGCCAGTAATGCGGCCGACAATGGTTAATTATGTTTTGTATGTTCTGTTGCAAACCATCATTATCGAAAATGCCATGCCGTCGGGTACTGATTTCAAAGTGGCGGGAATGTATCTGCGAGGTGTGCTTTTTTACGGCTGTCTGTTTGTTGCGCTGCTGATTTATCTTTAAGGCGTGATTATTTTTCCGGTTTCTGGATGACAGCTTTTGGCATTGCTGTAAAGCATTAGGGTATTTTCCCGGTAAAAAAGCGGGTTGTCTATGCTAGAATAGCTGGCGGTAAGAGAACACTTGACAAAGGCGGCGGAAATATTGAATACCGGTATACCATATATTCTTTGTCGGTAAAACCGGTGATCAGTCCGGTGTCCTTTTTAAAGCCCTTATCGCGGCCAGTTTCCGAGTGGCGTTGGGGCAACCTGTTTTTTGCCGGTAGAGTTTTATTTAAGATAGCAACATTCATTTTGCTTCTGATGGGTTAACGATTGTGAAAGCATATGTTTATATAATTGCATTTGTTTTTTTGAAAAAGGGAAAGGGGCAAAAAATGTTGGTTTTGTGGAATTTGTTTGCCACATTTTTTAAAATCGGAATGTTTACGTTTGGTGGCGGTTATGCTATGATTCCGCTGCTGCAGGCGGAACTGGTGGAACGCAAAAAATGGACGACTGATGAGGAAATTGTGGATTATTATTCTATCGGGCAATGTACGCCAGGGATCATTGCTGTCAATGTGGCGACTTTTATCGGTTACAAGCTGAAGAAAATAACCGGTGCGGTGGTTGCAACAGTGGGAATTGTTGCGCCGTCAATCATTATTATTGTCGCGCTGGCAAACATCATCAGCTTTTATATGGCCAATCCTTATGTTGCGCATGCTTTTGCCTGCATCCGGATTGTAGTGATAGCTTTGATTGTTGACGTGGTGCTCGGTATGTGGAAAAAAGCGGTTGGAAATGTTTTTCAGGGTGTTGTTTTTGTTATTGCCTTGGCTCTGCTGGTTGCGACCGGGGTTTCGCCGGCAGTGGTGGTGGTTGTAGCTGCCGTGGCCGGTTTTGTTGCGAGAGGCCGGTGATGATGTATGGGCTGTTGTTTTTCGAGTTTTTTAAAATCGGACTTTTTGCGCTTGGTGGTGGGTTGGTTACGGTACCTTTCCTGTTTGATTTGAGTACCCGTTATCCCTGGTTTAGCGCACAGGAACTGGTCAATATGATTGCGGTGGCAGAATCTTCTCCCGGGCCGATCGGTGTCAACATGGCCACCTATGCTGGGTTTAAAACAGCAGGTATCAGTGGCGCGTTGACGGCAACTTTTGGGCTGGTGTTTCCTTCGGTCGTGATTATTGTTTTGATTGCCACTTTTTGGGATAAAATCTGGCAGACGAAGGTTTTTCAAAATCTGATGTATGGTGTCCGTCCGGCCGTGCTGGCACTGATTTTGAATGCAGGGGCTGAGTTTGGCCTGCTGGCGCTGACGAATGTTACCGGAATTGTGCTATGCATAATATTCTGGGGTGCAATTCACTTTTTTAAGTTACACCCCATTCTCTATATTATTGCCGGCGGAATCCTCGGTATTGCGCTTGGTTTGTAATGTTTACAGGTCAAGTGCCTTGCGGTATGTGTCGAGCAAAAATTCCTGTTCGTCGCGGTCAGCGGCGTTCATTTTGCGCAATTTTAAAATTGCCCGCATGATTTTGACGTCAAAACCGGCCGATTTGGCTTCCGCAAATACGTCGCGGATATCTCCGGAGAGTGCTTTTTTTTCTTCTTCCAAGCGTTCGATACGTTCAATCAGCGAACGCAATCTGTCGGCCGCAATGCCTCCTACTTCTGTCATTTTCTTATCTCCTAAACAAATATTTTTATTGAGCGAGATTAGCAAAAGCTGTATTTTTTGACAAGTAAAATAAATTGTGGGTTCAAAAAAATCTTGTGGAAGTTTTAATTTTAATGCCTATAATGCCGCTATAAAAAGAAATGTGAAAGAGGATAAAATGCCAAAAAAGACATATACGCGTATTCTTGCAACAATCGGTCCGTCTTCGGCGGATGAAAAGACGATTTCTGATCTTTTGGATGCCGGCGCAGATGCTTTTCGGTTTAACTTCAGCCATGGTACTCACGAAGAACATAAAGAGCGGTACGATATTGTCCGCAAGCTTTCGGCAGAAAAAGGGCTGTTTGCCACCATTGTTGCTGATTTGCAGGGACCAAAGCTCAGGGTTGGTCTGTTTGTTGACGGCAAAGTTTTGCTAAAAAAAGGGCAGGAGTTTGTTTTGGATATGAATGACGTTCCCGGCGATGAAACTCGGGTGACGCTGCCTCATAAGGAAATTTTTGCTGCCATTAAGCCGGGAGATGATTTGTTGCTGAACGACGGCAATATTGTGCTTATGGTCAAATCTTGCAACGAAAACAGCGCGGTAACGGAAGTCAAAGTCGGTGGCGAGCTTTCCGGCCATAAGGGGGTTAATCTGCCCAATATCAAACTGCCGATTTCCGCCATAACGGCAAAAGACAGGGAAGATCTTAGTTTTGCGCTTGATATGGGGGTGGATTGGGTTTGTCTTTCTTTTGTGCAGTCGGCTGACGATGTGCGGGAGGCCAAAAAACTGATTGGTGACCGGGCGCTGATTATTTCCAAGCTAGAGAAACCGAGTGCGATTGCCGAGCTGGAGGAAATTGTCAAACTTTCTGATGGCATTATGGTTGCCCGTGGGGATCTGGGAGTTGAGTGCCCGTTGCAGACGGTGCCCGTTTTGCAGAAGAAAATCGTCAATGCCTGCCGTAAATATGCAAGACCGGTGATTGTTGCTACCCAGATGCTCGAATCGATGATCGAAAGGCCGACTCCGACCCGGGCGGAAGTTTCTGATGTGGCAACGGCCGTTTATGATGGAGTTGATGCAGTTATGCTTTCGGCCGAAACGGCGGCCGGAAAGTATCCGGTGGAAGCGGTTAAAATGATGAATAAAATCATCGCCCAGGTTGAAGCGGATCCTCTGTTCTTCCAATATATGAAAAGACAGCAGCCGCTTTCTTGCTGTATGGGTGAGGCGGATTCCATTACTTTTGCGGCCAGCGAGATCTCAAAAGTTTTAGACAACGTTAAAGCCGTCGTTACTTATACCAGTTCGGGGCGGACGACTTTTCTTGTTGCCCACGAGCGGCCGGATATTCCGATTATTGCGGTTACCCCGAATATAAAAGTAGCTAGGCAGTTGGGTTTGATATGGGGAGCTCGTCGTTTTATCAACGAATCAACATTTCAGAGTTTTGACCGTTTTGAAGATGTGGCAATTTCTGTTGCTCTGGAAAGTGGCGTTGCCTCTCACGGTGATCATATCATCATTACCGGCGGTTTTCCGCTTGGTGTGAAAGGACGGACGAATATGTTGCATACAGTTTATATAGCTTAGTAGTAAAAAGGTTGTTGTAAAGAAAAAGCCCCCTAGTCTTGAGGACAAAAGGTGGCTTTTTGTGTTTTGAAAACGTTTGCGCTTCGCAGCGAAAAGGTTTCCTCATAAAGGGTAAATTATTTCATGAGTTTTTATTGGGAAACATCCGGACTTCACAGCAGAGATGTTTCAAAAACAATCATTTGTGGTTAATTACAAGTAAAGTATTGTGGTTAAATAATAGTTTGAGATGAAAATAATTTAAATGCAAGTTGTGGGTAGCATAACAGAGGTGATTTGTCAAGTCTTTTGTCAGCGAAAGATGGGTTTGGGTGCCAGCGACCGGTGAGAGAGGCGAAAAAAGCCCCGGGATTACCGGGGCTTTCGGTTGCTTTTGCAGGAAAATTTATTCTTTGTTAAAAGCGTTTTCCTGCTTTTTGGCTTCGTCATCAGTACGGGCAACATTGACCAGAATGGTTTGGCTGACTTCCGGGTGCAGGTTGATTTTTACCTGATAGATACCGATGTCTTTAATCGGGCGTTCCAGGTTGATGAAACGGCGTTCGATGTCAACACCGGCTTCTTTCATTGC
>CAYXBH010000017.1:0-14375 GCA_964463185.1 uncultured Azospirillum sp.
AACATTATCCGTGAAAATGTTACCATGCAATGCGGCACGCCCAAAGAACATTTCACCACAACGGTTGGTGACGGCGGAATGTTTATGGTCAACAGCCATGTTGCCCACGACTGTGTGGTCGGTAATAATGTGATTATGACCAACAATGCGGTTATCGGCGGTCATGTCCGGATTGGCGACGGTGCCATTTTAGGCGGCAACTGCGCCGTTCATCAGTTCTGCCGCATTGGCCGCAAAGCTATGATAGGCGGCATGTCCGGCGTTGCCCGCGACGTTATTCCGTTCGGCATGGTAGCCGGCGACCGTGGCAAGCTGCGTGGCCTCAATCTGGTTGGCTTAAAACGCAGCGGATTTGCTCCGGAAGAAGTCAAGAGCATAACCCGCGCTTATATGTATCTGTTCAAATCGTCGGAAGACAATTTTGAAACCCGGGTTACCAAAGCCCACGAAAAATACAAAGACGACGCTCTGATTATGGAAATGGTCGAATTTATCGATGATGCCCTGAAAGGACGCCGGAATGTTCTGACTGCGGAATGATTATGGAAAACAAAGCTAAAAAACTGGGTATTATTGCCGGGGGAGGAATGCTCCCCCGGAGTTTGATTGAATATTGCAAAAAGATAGGACGCCGTTTTTTTGTCATTGCCATAGATGGAAACGCCGACCCTACCCTTTTTGGCGACGGTATTCCTCACATGTGGATACGTATCGGTCAGGCTGGAAGTGGGTTTAAGCGCTTTCGCGACGAAAAGGTGGAAGAAGTGGTGATGATCGGCACAATCCGGCGTCCGAGTTTTAAAGAGCTGATTCCGGATATGAGAACGACCGCCTTTTTTGCCAAAGTAGGTACCAAAGCGCTCGGCGATGATGGCATTTTACGCGCGCTGATTAAAGAAATCGAAGCGGAAAATATGCGGGTGGTCGGCATCCACGAAGTTATGAGCGATATTCTGGTTAAAACCGGCATACTTGGCAAAGTCAAGCCTAGGAAGGAAGACCTTATTGATATTCAGCGTGGCGTGCAGACAGCGTATGAACTTGGCAAGCTTGACATCGGGCAGTCGGTCATAATTCAACAAGGGTTGGTGCTCGGCGTTGAAGCGATTGAAGGTACTGACGAGCTGATTAAACGCTGTGGCGGATACAAACGAAAAGGCAGTGGCGGGGTCCTGGTTAAACTGCGCAAACCACAGCAGGATATGAGAATCGATCTTCCGACTATTGGCGTGCGGACGGTTGAAAATGCCAAAGCCAGCGGCTTAAACGGCCTTGCCGTCCATGCCGGCAACACATTGATTGTAGATGAGGCAGAAGTTATCAAAGCGGCTGATAAAGCCGGTTTGTTTATTATCGGAATTGAACCGGGAGATTATCTTGAACAATAATTTGAAAATTTACCTGATTGCCGGAGAGCCGTCTGGAGATGCCCTAGGTGCACGTTTGATGCGTGCGCTGAAGAAAAAAAGCGGCGGAAATGTTGATTTTTTTGGGATTGGTGGTGACACCATGGAAAAAGAAGGCATGAAATCGCTGTTTGATATTTCCGAATTGGCAATTATGGGCTTTTGGGAAGTTGTTCCCAGCATTCCCCGTGTGCTCAGGCGTATCAGACAGACCACCGACGACATTTTGCGCGTTCGTCCCGATGTGGTCATTTCCATCGACAGCTGGAGTTTCGGCAGCCGGGTGCAAAAAAAACTGCGCGCCTTAAAAACGGATATTCCGCAGGTTCATTATGTAGCGCCGCAAGTCTGGGCATGGAAGAAAAAACGTGCCAGGACAATGTATAAATATGTTGATCACCTGTTGACGCTGTTGCCACAGGAACCGAAATATTTTACGCCCTACGGCCTGAAAACGACCTTTGTTGGCCATCCGGTGATCGAAAGCCCGGTTGTTAACAGCGATGGCAATACTTTTCGCCAAAAGTATCATATCGGCGAGGACAAAAAAATTATCTGCCTGCTGCCGGGATCGCGGCATAACGAAGTGTCCCGCCTACTGCCCGTTTTTCTGGAAGCGGCAGCAATGCTGAACAAACAACATCCTGACCTGTTTTTTGTTATCCCCACCGTCAAAACCGTGGCCGGCCGGGTCAAAGATATGCTGAAAAATGCCCCCGTTCCCGTGCTGGTGGCAGAGGGAGAAAAAGACCGCCACAACGCCATGCAGGCGGCAACCGCGGCGATTGCCGCCTCCGGAACAGTGACGCTGGAACTTGCCATTGCCAATGTACCGCATATTATCGGTTACAAAGTCGCTCCTTTGACGGCGGTATTGGCAAAATATTTTTTGCATATCCAGTTTGTTAACCTGTCCAACATTCTGCTCGGGCGGGAGATTGTTCCCGAATTGCTACAGGAACGCTGTACGGCCGGAAACATCGTACTTTATATCAATCGTTTTCTGAAACAGGATCGTTTATACCGCTATCAGCAGGAAGGCTTTAAAAAAGTACAAGGAAAACTCGGGCTCGGCGAACAAAAACCCAGCGAAAAAGCGGTGGACGTTATCCTAGAACTTATAGAGCAAAAAAAGACGGGCTGACATTTAGCCTGTCTTTTTTATCAGTTCAATCCATCTGCTTCGGTGTAAGTTGGTTTTGGGCACGTTCGCGTTCCCGGTTGCTTTCATCTACAGCTTCTTCTATCCGTGCTTTGGCAAACAGTGGATTGTTCACATCCGCAAATTCTACTTTGACACTGCCTGTGCCCGAAAAAAGTATGTTGCCATATCCCAGAAGACGCCCCATAAAGCTCTGCTTAATCTGAATCGATTCAATACGTTCCGTTTTAAGCTCTTCCGTCTTGATTGAAATAATGCCGGTTTTATAAACAATGCGGCGGTTGGTGCAGATCATTTCCGTTAGGTGCAACGACAAATACAGACAAAACGGATAAATGCCTAGCAAACAGCCGATAATGAGCAAAGCTACCATCCTATCCGTTTGCTCGTCCAGATATGATGTTACGGCTAGGGAAATTGCTACTATTGCCGATAAGCCAAGGGTGGCAAAAACGATATAAAACCACAACCACCTGATCCAATGGTATTTGGCTTCTACCTTGATTTCCTCGTCTTTTGTCATGGTTCCTTTGACATATCCGTTTTTTGTAAACATATTATTTTCTCCAAAAGTTTTTGGTAAAGACCACCAAAACGGTCAACACTTCCAAACGGCCGAGTAGCATGGCTGCGCTCAGTACATCTTTAGCTGCGGGCGGCAAAAAGGTATAATTTCCATTTGGCCCGATTGAGGTTATAATGCCGGGGCCACTGTTGGTTACGCTGGCAATGGAGGCGCTTAGAGCGGTGGTAAAATCTACGTTTAGAAAAGCAAGAATCAGGGTTGCGGCAATAATCACTCCGAAAAAGGACATCACAAAGATAAGGACAGAAGAAATAACCGACTGAGAGATAGTGTACTGCCGAACTTTGACCGGGATAACCCGGTTTGGGTCGACGGCTGTTACCATTGACTGTTTCAGATAGGCCCAGATAACCTGCCAGCGGAAAATTTTAATTGAACCGGAAGTGGAACCCGTGCAGCCACCGGTTAAGGCAAAAATAACAAACAAAACCTGAAAAGCAACTCCCCAGGAAAGATAATTGACCGACGTCAGTCCCGTGCTGCTAACAATGGAAATAATGTTGAAAGAAGCATAGCGGAGCGAGGTCCAAAAATCTTCATACACATTTTTGTGTGTCAGCCACAAGGAAGAGAAAAGAATATAGACAAACAGTATTTTCAAAAAACTGACGACCTGTTCCGTCCGCATGGAATGACGAAATTTGTTTTGCAGCAAAACAATATAAAACGTCATCGGCAACGATCCTAGCACCATAAACAGAGAAATGACAACTTCAATCCGCACATTGTCAAAAAACAGGATAGAAGAGTTTTTGGTAGAAATGCCGGCTGTCGCAATCGTGGACAAGGCATGGTTTATCGCATCAAACCATCCCATTCCCGCCCAATATAGGCAAAGCGTACAGACAACACAGAGGAAAAAGTAAACCAGAAAAATCCGTTTGGCGATATAATGGAATTTGGGCATAAATTTGTCATTAAAATCGGAATTTTCCCGCAGAAACATCTGCATACCGCCGATCCCTAAAAACGGCAACAGCGCAACCGCAAACATAACGATCCCGATACCGCCCATGGCCGCCAGCATAGAACGCCACAACTGTATGGATTTCGGCTGCGTCTCTATATCCTCCAGTATGGTCGAGCCCGTTGTTGATAGCCCAGATACGGCCTCGAACAAAGCATCGTGAAAATTATCTGTCGTGCCGTAGAGCATAAAGGGAACCGCAGATAAAACGGAGATCAGAACCCAACTGCTGGTTGTCAGCAGATATCCCTGACGGATGCTGATATTTTCTACCGGCGCTCGATTGGAGAGGAACAAAGACAAGCCAATGAACAGACAGAAAAGCGCCGAGTTTAAAAACGGCGACCAAGAGGCACCTGTCATATATATGTCATAACCGGCTGCGATTAGCATTGCTGCACCCAGAATGCTGATAAAATAACCGTTGATCATTAAAACAAGCTGCCACATGGCCGTTGTTGCCGCCTATTGGAGAGATACGCGGTCAGAAAAGCCTCGCTCAACCAAAACATCGTTGATGCTTATGCCATCGACAAAACACTCGGCTGTTGCCACCTCGTCTGCCGTATAAGCTAAAATCCGGCAGGTTACGGTTTCTCCTTTTAAGGCATCTTTTAAGAAAACAGCACCTTTTATGCCACGAGCATCCCGCGGATTGGCGTAGATTCCGTACAGGAACAGGTAAGTTCCGGCCACTTCCAGTTCATTGGCGTTATAAACCGTAACTGCCCCCGAAATTTCGACTGGGTCATCTAGGTAGTGCAACTGACCGCCCTCTTCTTCCGAGGCCTTCTTGATAATGACTGGCCGTCTGCTTGAACTAGAAACCGTTTTCACAATGGACGGCGCCGTCGAAACAGGCTGTTCCTTTGGAGCTTCTTCTACCGGTTTCAGGGGACGAGGGGCGGCAATTGCTACTACATCATCTGCTTCTTCCGCCAAAACATCCACCCGCTGGGGGGCCGCGCCGGATGCTACCCGGAACATCTGCCGGCGAACTTCCTTATAGCCCGGTTTTACTTCGACCAGTTGATCCGTTCCTTTATCTGCTGCCGGCGCAAAGATCAGAATCTTGTCAAACAACGAGGAAAACTTTTCGGAAATAACAGAAAAATCTCCCTTTTTAATATTTTGCATTTTTTTATAATACCAGGTATGAACTTCTGCCGGTTTTACCTGATAGCAAAACACAGGAAAAGCAAACAGAGCCGCCATCAGCAACAGTATTATAAGCAACAGCCACAAAGGTTTACGGAAAGGGTACGTTATTGTCATAACCGTTTTGTACAACAAGGCTCCCCAGCCGCTTGGTGTGCGCAGATCGTCATCTTTTTGCTTTTTTTTGAAAAACATCATGCTCCCTCCGGTTCATATTATGATTTAAGCTAAACGGGATCAGAATAAAATTCAAGCAAAAAGCGTAATTATTGCACGCCTTTAACCAGGAAGTCCGGCAGTTTTTCAAGCGAAGACGCACCGGCCGCTCCTTTATGACCGCCGCCGCCGAAGCGTACAGCTATTCTGGAAACGTCCACATCTTTTTTGGATGAGTAGAAAGAAAGATTCCAACGACGGTTTTTGTTCATGTAAAAATTGATCATAACATCGTAATCTTTTATATTGTCGAAAGTATCAAAAAAAGACGAACGTCCTTGCGGCATATTTGAACAGATGCATCTGAGACCATCAATTTCGGCCTCAAACGCCATATTGCGCACCAGATGATAGTTGCGCGCGTTGATCCAGGACAAAATGCGCCGCCCCGTTTCAACCATCTTGTTTATATCCATGCGGTTATTAAAAATATCCGTCCAGACTGGATCATCCGGTCGGTTCTGCCCTAATGACTGCATGGCATATTCAAACGGCTGCACCCTGGGGTCCCTCAAATCAAAAATATCCTGGAGAGCCAGCAGTTTGAGCCCTTCCGGCACAGGTCGGCCGGGATAAAAATATTCCCACGACAGTTCAACTGCCGCCGTACCAACCCGACGCAGGCCCTTAATTGGTTTTTCCCCTTTGGCAAGCGCCGTTTCGTACGCGTCTATCACCGAAATATGATGGTCAATCCAGGTAAAATCTTTCCTTTTGCTCAAATCAAACATATAATCGACGGGAAGCGCAAAATCGCAGACAACAACCATGTCATGCCGCTCAATCTCCTCATAGGGGATTTCCATATCATGATTGAGCCCTAATAGTTCAATTTCGGGGTAAACACTCCGGACAACGGCGCCAGAACCTTTTCCATCATGGTCGGCAATATGGTAAATACACAGCATTTCTTTCTCCTTATGCTAAAAAACAAGCTCCATTCCATCAAAAGCCGGTTCGACATTATCTGGGGTCTGTTTATTGATTTTGTCATAATCGCATTCTATGGCCATATGGTTAATGACCACCCTTTCGGGATTGATCCGCCCGATATCACGCATGATCTCATCAAGTCCGGCATGAAATTTGCCGCCTTCTGGTGTTGTCAGTGGAACAATCATCAATTTAACCCGTTTTTTGATATGGGCAAAAGCCTCTTCATCAATTTTCCGGTAGTCGGCTATATATACAATTTCACCCTCGTTAAACAGATAACCTGTTGTCGACATATTGTGTCCCAAAAGCCTGATCGGTGTAATTATCAGGTCTTTAATATCAAAGGCCTGATAATGCTCAAACCGGTTGGCAATCAGACTCGGACGACTGAGAACGTTATTGGCGTGTTCACGAGTGGCCAGCAAATAAGGGAATCTGAGTGAGATGGCTGCACAAGTTTCTTCGCTTGCATAAAAATTCAAGCTGTCCTGCTCTGCCCGGTTAATTTCCCTTAGTTCGTCAATGCCGTGCAGATGGTCGGCATGAGCATGGGTATAAACGATGCCGTCCAGATGCCTGATACCACTGGCAAGCAGTTGCAGTCTGAGGTCGGGTGAGGTATCAATCAGAATCCGTGCATCATTGTATTCCAAACAAACGCTTGTTCTGGAACGGCTGTTTTTCGGATTTGCGGGATTGCAATCACCCCAGCCACCGGCGATTGAAGGTACTCCCGGGGCCGCTCCGCTGCCGAGCACAGTCAGTTTATACATCAGAACTCATACCTCCCCTTATCGCTGGCCTTGCGGAATAATCGATAAAAATTTTCGGACGTAATCTGGGCAATTTCATCAAAAGAAACATTTTTTACCTGAGCTAGCTTTTCCGCCACATAACGGACATTGGCCGGTTCGTTGCGATGCCCTCTGAGAGGAACTGGTGCCAAAAAAGGAGAATCTGTTTCAACCAGCAGGCGATCTAATGGCATATCAACAAATATTTCCCTTAATTCGCCGCTTTTGTTAAAAGTAATGATCCCCGACGCGGAAATATAAAAACCGATGGAAAGCGCAAATTCCGCCAGTTTTCGGGAGCTTGAAAAACAATGTATCTCACCGGCAAAGGGCTTTTCTTTATAATATTCGGCAAGCATGGAAATCGTATCATTGTCGGCATTGCGGGTATGAATAATCAGCGGCAGACAGGTTTCCTGCGCGGCTTTGATTTGCTCGGCAAACAATTTGCGCTGATTTTCTTTTTTGCTGTAGTCGTAATAATAGTCCAGCCCGCATTCACCAATGGCAACAACCTTTTTATGTGCACTTTTTTCAATCAGCATTTCCGCCGTTATATCCGGAAATTCGTCGGCATTGTGCGGGTGGACGCCGACTGCCGTATAAATAAACGGGTATTTTTCAGACAGCAGCAACTGGTCGTCAAGAGTGTCTATACAGTTGCCTGCATTCAGGGCGGCGGTAACTCCGTTTTCTTTCATATGGAAAATAATCTCATCCATATCGCCTTCAAAATCGTTATAATCCAAATGACAATGGCTATCAACCAGCATCTTTTTTCCTTTACCGTTACATCACTTTGCACAAGCTGCCAATAATGTTGATCAGCGCTTCTTTCTTATCCATATTCAGACTGTCTGTCTGGCGCAGAACCTTCACCGCATTTTCCCACGTACGGGCAGTTTCTTCAATATTGCGGGAGGTCAGGATATGGTCGGAACAGTATTTCAACACCAATTCCGACGCCAGATCAAAACTTTCTTCCGAAACGACTGCCGCATCAACCCAATCCAGCATATCTTGCAACTTAAACCGGTCGCCGGCGCCGACAATTTCTTTTAACCCACGATATCTTTCGAGTGCGCCGCAGTCAGCATAATTCAGCGCTTTACCGATACTGCCTCCGGCAATTTCCACCAGCCCTCTGACCGTACCTTCATCCAAACTGGGGCGATAGCGCCTGAGCAGGCTGGCAACAATGTTATCTGACAGCGGTTTTAACACCAGTTTTGTACAGCGTGAACGGATTGTTGGCAGCAATTGGCCGACATTGTGGCTGATTAACAGCAATATGCTTTTTGCTGGCGGTTCCTCAAGTATTTTCAAAAGTGCGTTGGCACTGGCGGTGTTCATATCGTCGATACTGTCGATGATTACCACCCGCCAGCCGTCAGCAGATGACTTTTTGGAAAGAAATTCATTAATCTCGCGAACATCATCTATCCGGATGAAAGAAGATCTCTTCAGCCCTTTTAACTCGCTGTCGTCTAAGGCAATACCGTCTTTTATCGCTCTCATGACCTTTTTGCGATCGGTTTCGATAAAATCACGCTCAATTACCTTAAAATCGGGATGTGAATTTGATGTAATCAATATGTTGGACGGGCTACCGGGATCTGTTGCCAGTGATGATGCAGGCGAAGAAAAACGCCGCCTTTCATCCAGCAGAAAACGTGCAAAACGGTATGCCAGTGTTGCCTTGCCAATCCCTTTCACCCCCGATATCAGCCACGAATTATGCAATTTGTTGGTATTGTAGGCGTCAAGAAATGCTTTTTCCGCCGCTTCCTGCCCGGCCAGAAAAATGTTATTTTTTGGCGTAATCTGTTCACCATCAGGCATGATTGCACAACAGCCTTTCTTCTATAACATTAACAATATCGCGATGCAGTTCGTCTATGCTCTTATCCGCATTCAAAACGACGTAACGTGGCGAGGTTTTGGCTATTTCCAGAAAGCCGCGACGCAGGTTTTCGTGGAAAGCCAGTTCCCTGCTCTCAAAACGAATTTCTTTTTTCTCTTCCTGACTGTTTCGCTTAAGAGAGCGAGCTAGGCCTTTGCCCGGATCAATATTCAAAATGATTGTCAAATCAGGATGAAAATCGCCGACAGTCATGGCATAAAGCTGATCCAGCAGCTCTTTTTTAATCCGTTTGTCATAACCGTAATATTGATAAGCCATGGTCGAATCGGCAAAACGGTCACTTAAAACCCAGCGACCTTCTTTGAGTGCCGGCCACACTTTGCCTTGCATGTGGATACGGCGGTCGGCATAGTACAAAAGAGCTTCCGCCACGGCATCAAGTTTATCCTGTACCCCGGTACAAAGGATTTTCCTCAATTCAAGTCCTATTTCTGTACCGCCCGGCTCTTTGGTCACCAGAGGGTCAATGCCGTTTTTCAGCAAATAGTCCGCCAACAGCCGGATCTGGGTGGTTTTACCGGTACCCTCACCGCCTTCAAACGTAATAAAATACCCTGTTCCCATTTCTATTCGGCTCCGAACAACAGATATTTGATATTGCTCAATACCCGTCCCCAGAAGCCAAGACGGCGGACACTGTGGTCGGCATAGAGGGGAATGGTTTTGACAGCTCTGCCCGGAACCTCTATTCTGACCTCGCCCAGTTTGTCTCCCTGTTTAACTGGCGCTTTAACAGGTTTGTCGTAGACGGCCGTCAATTTGACATTGCGCACCTGATTACGAGCTATGGTCATAACCACGTCTTCGTTTACAACCAGATCTATCGTTTTCTCTCCTCCCATGTAAACAGGAACAGACACAATCCGCTCAAATTGCTTGAAAATCTTATAGTTATTAAACTCGCGGAACCCCCAGTTCATTATTTTTTCCGCTTCTTCCGAGCGTTCTTTGTTGCTTTTCAAGCCCGTCATGACGCCGATCAGACGGCGGTCACCGCGCTTGACAGAAGCCGTCAGACAAAAACCCGCTTCCGCTGTATGTCCGGTTTTCAGACCATCAGCATCGGACATTGAATAAAGCAGAGGATTGCGGTTGCCTTGGAGAATATTGTTGTAGGTAAAGGTCTTTTGCGAAAAGACGGAGTAATATTCCGGAAAATCACGGATAATTGCCTGTGCCAGCTTGGCCAGATCTTCAACCGACATCCGGTGATCCGGATGCGGCAAACCGGTTGAATTGACAAAATGAGAATTTTTCAACCCCAGATCTTTGGCTTTGGCATTCATCAAATCGGCAAAATCTTCTTCCGAACCGGCGATGTTTTCAGCGGCGACAATACAGGCATCGTTACCCGACTGAATGACGATCCCTTTAATCAGGTCTTCAACCGTAACTTTGCCGCCAACTGGCAGAAACATCGTAGAACTGCCGCTGGCAGCACCGCCCGTGCGCCATGCGTTTTCGCTGACGGTAAACACATCTTCCAGAGAAAGTGTACCGTCTTTTATCTTGTCAAAAATGATATAAATGGTCATCAGTTTGCTCATGGATGCCGGTGCTACCGGAACAAAAGCTTTTTCGGCAAGCAAGTATTCGCCCGTATCATAGTCCATGAGGATTGCATTTTTGGCTTTGGTTTCCCATGCCGTTGCGGGAGCGGCAAACATAACCATCAAAACAGCGGCAGACAGCCATTTGGAATAAGATATCATTTTAGTTCCTCTAATTTTCAACAACATGTGCGGCAGGAATGCCGAAATTTCTTATTTTGGCCTGGGTAACAACGGCCTCCGCATGATAGTCATAAGGCCCTATGCGGACACGGTAAAACAGACGTCCGTTCACTTTTGCCTTCTGAATATGGGGAGAACCAAAATCCGCCAGCCGGGCAGCCAGTTGTCCGGCGGTATCATAATTCGAAAAAGCACCAGCCTGAACATAGTACCCGCCGGGCAAGGAGTTTTCCGCCCTGTTATCATTATCGTACTTATTCCTGCCGGTATAAGAAGATACAACAGGGGTTATCGCCGGAGCGGCGGCCAATGGAGTAACATCCTCACCAATCCCCGATTTTACAATTTCCGTGGTCGGGGCGGAGGAAACATTCGGCGATATGCTTTTCCCCGTCATGGCGGCTTTTAAGTTTTTACTTTCCTTTTCAAGTATCTCTACCCGGACTTTGGCTGTTCCTTTCTCCAAAAAACCAAGCAATTGAGCCACTTTTTTTGATACATCAATAATCCGGTTGCGTGCATAGGGGCCTCGGTCGTTGACCCGCACCACCAGAGAGCGGCCGTTTTCAAGGTTGGTGATTTTGACGATTGAAGGCAAAGGTAGTGTCCGGTGGGCTGCCGTCAGACCATGCATATTGTACTTTTCGCCGTTGGCTGTGCGTTTGGCATGAAAATCAGGCCCGTACCAGGAAGCTATACCGACTTCGGAATAAGAATAGTCTTCTTTCGGATAATACCAGCGGCCGAAGATTTTGTACGGATTGCCAACTTTGTAAACGCCCCCCTGGCTTTTGATGGCAGACGCTTGTTTCTGCGGTGGATCGGTAACTTCGGGGACTGTGCTTTCGCAACCACTCAGCAATGCCGTCAAACTCAGGCATAAAACGGATAATTTCAGCTTGCTCAGGTTCATTTTTTTCCTCAATCAACTTGGCTGGCATTTTATATCATTTTTTCTTACTCGTAAAGCATATATTTAATAAACTCCGCAGGAGCTTTTAGACAAAATACGCTTGTTGACAAAAATGATGCGTTATCCTATAATGTAAATAAAATCGTTGCTCATTCCGGAGAAAAATAATCGACAAGAAAATGAAGGGTTGGAAAAACACAGCACCCGGTACGATGATTTTTCTCACCAGACAGTCTTCTTCCGCCGTCGCGCAAAAAACGACCGACCAGGGTCCTCAAAGAAATAAAATCGAAGTCCTGCGCTCCCTGCAATCTGTGGAAGATGCCTATTGGGAACAGCGGAGAAGTTTCGTTTGTAAAAGTATCTTTTGAAGGGGAAGAATGGGGTCTGGCCTTATACTTTTCTCCCAAGACTTGGTTTGTATATTGAGAATCTTTTATTTGTTTTTAAGCATTTTGATGCAGAACAAAAGTCTGATTATAGGTAAGGCCTTCTTTCTTGTTTTAAAATTTGAAGTTCTTTTTTCTTTTTACCGTATTGAAGTTCTCAACATTTTTGATAGATTTAAGAATCTTGTTTGCACCCATATTTTTCATAATATTATACATAAAATTATGTATAATACCAAGATGGGTATCTTCATAATGAAAGGGAAAGGCATTCAAAGAACCATAATAAAGTACTTTGTTTCTAAAAATTCTAATTTTATTTGGCTCAATTATGATTAGCGTATGACAATATAAACCCTTTCATATTATTAAAGCAGAATTGAGATATAAATTCTTATCAAATAATTTAGTAAGGATTTTTAACAATTTTGTTGAAATGATCTATCAATAAATCATATAATTATACGATAATCATAATTGAGCGTTTTATTTATATCCCTATAATAGGTAACAGGCAATTTATTCTTTTCATGCCCCCAAAATTTTTTTCAATATTTGAGGATATTTTTTCCAAATTACATCATTATATTTATCCGAAAATAAAAAACTCCAAAAGGAAATTCAAGTATGAAGCTGTCTTTTTTAGGTAAGGCATTAATACCTTTTTCTCTTTCAATCCTTTTTAAGGCTTCTTTATAATGTTTCTTATTTTTTTGCCCATATAATATTGAGTATCAAAAATCCAAATCACATCTTTGTAATAATTTGCGACGATACACAGGAAGTTTGAAAACTTTAATAAGCAAATGATTACTTTTTGTAATTTTACGGCAATAAACAAAATTACGAATTAATGATAATGTTCCTCTGCATTCAAAAGACTTGTTTTTATCAAATCCTTTTATCTTATAACCAGAAGCAACAACTATACATCCAAACACTCTTTCTAAAATATGTGCTAATGTTTCACCTCTAATATTTCCATCTGTTGGCAAAAAATCAGCCAATGTATAATTATCTTTAATTTTTTGCAATAGGTTACTTCTAATGATAAACATTGTTCCTGCAACAAATGTAATTGTTTTAGGTTTTATAAATCCAAGTTTAGACATGGTATCTTGCACATCTTTTTGAACTTCTTGTGATCTTTTAATATCAGAAGTTATTAGATATTTAGAACCAATCATTCCTAAATTGCTATTCTGCTCAAATTGAGCAATATTCTTTTTGAAAAGACTGGAAGTGCCCAACAAACCTCCCATCAATAACTTAAACCAAAATTTTCTACTCACATAGCGATGATTTAATGTCTCACCCAATCCTTTTTTATTATTTTTTGTATGTATTTTTAGGATAAGGTCATATTGCTCTAACTCTATTTGATTAAGGAAATAAACGAATGGACCAACATCATATCCCCGGTTCTCAACAATAAATATTGTTGTTTCCGGGTGAAATTTTTTTATTTCTTCAACAAGGTTAGCATTTCTTTGCGTCATAGTTATATAAAGATGATACGGATAATCTCCTATATTTTTTAAATATCCTTGTATCTCGCTCCACATATCTATGTAGTACATATGTAAATGTACCGCTAATGATAACATTTTAGACACTTTCCAATTATCTAATCTCTAAATTTTTACGAATTATTTTTATAATATTTTTCTTTGCCTCATTAAATGCTGACAGCATTTGAACCATAGCTGTAATAATTTCTTTTCTGTTTAACGCCTTATCAGCCTCTCCATAAATGACCCATTAGTCAGATATCTGGTGGTAGTGTATAAATAAATATTTCCGGTGTCAATAATTTCTTTGAAAAACGAGCAATTGTGTAAATTTCAACGGCTTCATACACCTCTTTAATAAGACCTAAAAAAGACCTCTCCATAAACGGTCGTCTATTTTATATAAGCCCTTTGATAAATAAAGTTGTATTATCAAATAATTATGTATTTTTACATCAGGGTCAGCACAGACCTTTAAAATTGTACCAATCAGCATTTTTAGTTAGAAACATTTGCCCGTAAAACAATATCAAGGTTGATGAAATTGTTGAGAAAACAATCTCTTCCAGCCACATCTGTCGGGTGGCGATGCAACAGTTCGTCTATCAGGATTTAAATGAAGGATAAAAGATCAGACAGGCAGAACACAATTTTATGTCTCCCCACCTGCTACAATGAAA
>CAYXBH010000018.1:0-14220 GCA_964463185.1 uncultured Azospirillum sp.
ATGAAAATCTGCCGCAACTCAATTTATATACCTATCAGATGTCGGAGATTGTCCGTGATAAATTAAAGAAAGGAGCCGATTTTGATAATGACGGCGAAGCTGAGGAATATGCTTTTGATTTGAATGAGTTTTTTGCTGCCGGTGCAAACGGCGGTTTTAAATATGAGGCTGATGTTGACAAATTTCTGGAAGCGTTGACGACATTGCCGAAGTTTCCGTTTTCAACTGAGGAATTGCGACGGGAGTTAAAGCATACATTTTGGCTCCTGAACCGTGTGGACAGTGCTAAGGCTTTGGCCAAAAAACTAAAGGAACATCCGGTGTTTGCCGATTATGAAATTGTGCTGGTCGCGGGAGACGGCAAATTGGACAATGACACGGAAAACAAAAAGGCTTTTGATAAGGTTGTCAAAGCCATTAGAGAAAATGAGAAAACCATAACCATTTCGGTCGGGCAATTAACAACCGGTGTTACCGTTCCGGAATGGACGGCGGTTTTGATGTTAAGCAATGTTAAAAGCCCGGCTCTTTACATGCAGGCGGCCTTCAGAGCGCAAAACCCGTGTCTGTTCAAGATAAACGGAGGGTTGTACCGCAAGGAAAACGCTTATGTATTTGACTTTGATCCGGCGCGGACTCTTGATATTTTTGAACAATTTGCCAATGATTTAAGTGCCGATACAACCAAAGGCAAAGGCGACACGGATGCCCGCAAACGTCATGTTCGTGAGCTGATTAACTTTTTTCCGGTTTATGGCGAAGACGATGAAGGCGAAATGATAACGCTTGACGCTGAAAAAGTGCTTTCCATACCGCGCAGGATTCATGCGACGGAAGTTGTCCGGCGCGGATTTATGAGTAATTTTCTGTTCCAGAATATCGGTAACATTTTCAGCGCTCCGCAGGAGGTTGTGAATATTATCAGGCAATTTGAGCCGGTAAAAGAGCCGGTGCCGGTTACGCCACAAACCAGGGAGGATTTGTCAATCAATGACGAAGGTGAAGTTGAGTTGTCGCAAACAAGCATTGATATAGGAGTGGACAATGTGTTTGGTGAGAAAATATATGCTGTTGTCGACGAGTTGCGGGACACAATGGAAGAAATTCAAAAGAAGCCGAATGATATCAGGAAAGACACAACTTTTGAGGTTTTAAAGGAACAATTTAAGGCAACCGTTGCCGAACCATTGATTTCCACCGCCAAAGAGCATTATGGCAAGGATATGAGCACGAGCACGCAAAAAGCGGTGGAAAGAAAAATAAACGCCGCAAGCGATACGGTTATCGCCAGGCATTATGGTGATTTCAAAATTAAACAAAATACGATTGAACGGGAACGCCAAAAGGAAATAGAACAGGCAAAGGCTGAATATATGCCGGAAAAAATTGTACAAATCAACAAGGTTTATGACAATAAACAGGAAGAGAATAAAAAGAATTTTATTGAAAGTGTGCGGGAAAAAGCCGAAGAGCTGGTTAAAACAGCGGGACAAACCATTGTTGAAGCTGTTGAAACGGATAAGAAAACCAAAGAAAAGAACGCAATAGAAATATCTATTCGTGATCGGTTGCGCGGATTTTCAAGGACAATTCCTTCATTTTTAATGGCATACGGCGATGACAACACCTCGTTGGAGAATTTTGATAAGATTATTCCGGATGAGGTTTTCAGGGATGTTACCAGTATCAGCCTTGATGATTTCAGATTTTTGCGTGATGGTGGCGACTATACGGACGAGGCTACCGGAGAAACAAAGCATTTTGACGGACATTTGTTTGATCCGGTGGTTTTTAATGATTCAGTTAAGGAGTTTTTAAGGCTGAAAAAGAAACTTGCAAATTATTTTGATGAAAACAGTACGGAAGATATATTTGACTATATTCCGCCGCAGAAAACCAACCAAATCTACACACCCAAAAAAGTTGTGGTGGAAATGGTGGATAATCTGGAAAAAGAATGTCCTGAATGTTTTAAGGACAGTAGCAAAACGTTTATTGATCTGTATATGAAATCCGGGCTTTATGTTACGGAGATCGTCAAGCGGTTATTCAGAAGTGAAACTCTTAAACGCGAATTTCCAAATGAAAATGACCGCTTAAGGCATATTTTTGCAAATCAGGTTTACGGCCTGGCGCCGACGGAAATTATATATCGTATCGCAACGGCTTATATTTTGGGATTTGATGAGAATGTTGAAATCAAAAAACACCATTTGAGGCAATTTGATACACTTCCGTCAGTCCAAAAGGGAACGCTGGAAACAGATTTGGACAAAGTGTTTGCGTAATATCAATGTTTTCTCAATGGAGAGGCTGAACGGGGCGTTTGTTTTTTGCTTGTTCCCGATGTTGGCATATTTTGTCAAAAACATGCTTCCCAAAGAGCTTTGAACAGGATTTTTCTTGAAAATTATGACAAAAGAATGTACAATAAAAGCGTAATCAAATTAGTCTATTTAATTTTTTTCTTAATTATTTTCTTATATTTATATCATAAAAACTGGTTTTGCCTTTTTTACTGATTATAATTATCGGAAAATTTGAGTGAAAACTTAAACAGACTGATGATTGTAACGTGAAAAATCTTCCGCGTTTCAAATAAAGAAGATATATGTAAAACCTCAATAACTTTGTTTTATGATATTGAATATAATTTTCACGATTGTTCTCATCTGTTTTGTATGGGGGATCGTAAAGGGTTTAGTGGGAAATATCTTAAGTTACATTCTGGAATTGGTAATAACCGCCTTTATAGGAGCATTCCTTGGGTGGTTGATTGGATGCTGGTACATAGGTGCGCTTGCGGGTGCAGTTTATGTGCTGTATTGCTGGATTTTCAGGAAGTATAACCGCCTTTTGGGGTGGTGGATTTGCCATTAAACGGAAAAGCGTTGTTCTTTTATCAAAAGAACAGCGCTTTTTTTTACACTCTGTTCCATAAAACATAATATTTATAGACTATAAAAATATTTCACTCTTAAATCAATATTAACCAGTCATAAATTCATACATTCTTAGGGTTTGATCCGAGAACCATACCCCCTCCCTGTCATTCTCGGGCATATTTTTCTTTTTGTCATTCTCGGGCTTGACCCGAGAATCCAGTCGGCAATAAGGCTTTATATTTAACTGGATGCCCGATCAGGTCGGGCATGACATTAGGGAAAAGACGAGAACAAAATGGACTGGTATAGTTTCAGTTCCATTGACACGGTATAATGATTGTTAAATAAAAACACTATGTTTTATGGAACAGAGTGTTTTTTTATGCTCTGAACGCAGCCCTCATTATTATCCGCAAGGTTTTTCCTGTGGCTTTTCTGATCTTTTTTGTGATAACCGTGATAGTAGTCGGGTTCCTTGGGCTGAGCAATCAGAATGTGATGATAACAGCCGGTTCAGTTGACTTTGCGAATGTAAATTGGTTGGACGGATTTGCCTATGTTAATGGAATATTTGTGAATCCCGGGCAGGGAAAAGCAACTGGATGCATTTAAGATCCGGCGAACCAGATCCGGCGTTCGGCTGTGGATGAGGTAGGAGTTTTTATAAGCTTTTACCCGAGTGAAGGGGATTTTCCTGACGGTGTCAAGGGCTGTTGACAAGTCGGACCAGCAAGGGCAGCCAACGATGTCCCGGTTATGGCGGATGACGGTGTCGTTTTTGCCCTCCTGTTCGATTTCCTTCCAGGTTTTGCCTAGCAGAAACAACAGGTTTTCGTTGGTTTCGGCCGGAGTGTCGCTGGCATGAATAAGGTTGCCGCCAGTTCGTTGACGATATTTACTTTTACTTTCTATGATATTGATGTTGACGCCGTTGACATATTGAGGTGCGGTGTCGTACACGAGGTAGAGCTTAAATGCGCCGGAGCCAACTTCCCGTTCTTTGCGACAGCCTTTGGGAAGTTTTTTACCGTAAAAACGTGCCAAATTGCCTGCAAAATGCGCTGGTGTCCAGCAGATTTCGTAAACCCGGAAAATTTCAAAATTCTTTTTTATGTCCGCGGCAATTTGTTTTTCCATAAAACGGGCATTTTGCCAGATGATAAAAAGGTATGGTTCTTTTTGCATGGTCGTTTATTCCGGAAGGTGATCCCTGTTTAATATAAGATTATTTGCGCCCGGGCGCAACACAAATTGTTAATCATGTGTAAAATCTAATCGGGGCTTGTATTTGTGGATAGTTTGGCTATGATAAATTTGTCTTGGAATTAATTTAACTTTTGGATAGGTGAGGATTTTTTTATGATGATGAAGGTTGCTATTGTTGGAACCGGATATGTCGGGCTGCCTACGGGGGTGGGGTTGGCGGAACTTGGAAACAAAGTGGTTTGCGTTGATAAAATAGCAGATAAAATCGACCGGCTCAACCGTGGCGAACTGACGCTTTATGAGGACGGGCTGGAAGAATTGTTCAGGAAAAACGTGGCGGCAAGTATGCTCAGCTTTACCACCAATATGGAAACGGCGGTCAAAGACGCCGATATTGTGATGCTGGCGGTCGGAACCCCTCCGCATCCGCTGACCAAAGAGGCCGATCTGAAATATATCTATGCGGCGGCTGCCGAGCTGGCGCCGTTCTTGACCGGCTATACGGTGGTGGCGACTAAGTCGACGGTTCCCGTCGGCACTGGCGACGAAGTGGAGGAGATTGTTAGAAAAAATAATCGGCAAGCTGATTTTGATGTGGTTTCGCTGCCGGAATTTTTGCGCGAGGGCTTTGCTATTTATGATTTCTTTAATCCGGATCGGATTGTCATTGGCGCCGAAAGTGACAAAGCACGGAATATGTTGCTGGAGCTTTATCGTCCGTTTGCCGGCAAATGCGAATTTTTGTGTGTTAAACGCCGTTCATCGGAAACAATCAAATATGCCTCTAATGCCTTTTTGGCCATGAAAATCCATTATGTAAACGAAATGGCCGATTTTTGCGAAAAATCGGGTGCTGATATCCGGGAAGTGGCAAAAGGCATGGGGCTTGATTCCCGCATTGGCAAAAAGTTTCTGAACCCGGGGCCTGGTTACGGGGGCTCGTGCTTTCCCAAGGACACCAATGCTATGGCGCAGATGGGTAAAAAGTACGGCACCCGTCTCAATCTGATTGAAACCACTATTGCCGAAAATGATGCCCGCAAGGTACGCATGGGACAGAGAGTGATTGAAACGATCAGGGAACATCCCGAAGGTAAAATCGCCGTGCTTGGTCTGGCTTTTAAAGGCGGAACCGATGATTGCAGGGAATCGCCTGCGATTGACATTATCAAAGAAATGATCAGGCATTCGCGCAATATTGCGGTTTATGATCCAAAAGCGCTTTCAAACGCCAAGGCGATCCTGAATAATACTGTTAGTTACGCTGAAAGCGTGGAAGAAGCCTGTAAAGATGCCGAAGTGGTGGTGATTTTGACGGAATGGGAAGATTTTCGCCATCTTGATCTTGTCCGACTGAAAAAAATCATGCGCTGTCCGAAAATTGTCGACATGCGCAATATGCTCTGTGGCGAGGAAGTTGTCGCTGCGGGGTTTGACTATCAATGTATCGGGAGAAAATAAAAATGAGAGTTCTGGTCATCGGCGGTGCCGGATATATCGGCTCGCATGTCGTTAAAGCACTTTTGGAAGCCGATGATTCTGTAACCGTTTATGATGATTTGTCCACCGGGCACAAAATCAATTTGTTTGCCCAGGCTGACTTTATCGAGGGTAGCATTCTCGACTACGGCAGACTGGAGCAGATCATGCGACAGGGGTTTGATGCTGTGGTGCATCTGGCGGCCAAAAAGGCAGTTGGGGAATCTATGGAAAATCCGGAGCTTTATGCCGAAAACAACCTGACTGGCATGATTAATATTTTGAATGCCATGTCTAAAAGCGGTTGCAAAGTGCTGGTATTTTCTTCGTCGGCTGCCGTTTATGGTATGCCGGAGTATTTGCCGGTTGACGAGAACCATCCCCTGAATCCGATTAACTTCTATGGTTTCACCAAGCTGGAAAGCGAACGTCTGATGGCCTGGTACGACCGTCTGAAAGGGATAAAGTACACGGCGCTGCGCTATTTTAATGCTGCCGGTTATGATCCCGACGGAGCAGTCAGAGGTCGTGACAGCAAGCCGCAAAATCTGTTGCCGGTTGTTAGGGAAGTGGTGGAAGGACAAAGAGAATGTTTGCTTGTTTTTGGCAGCGATTATGATACCCGTGACGGTACTTGTGTACGCGATTATGTGCATGTTTCCGATTTGGCTGCGGCTCATGTGCTGGCTATCCGTCGGTTGCAGGAGGGCAGGTCGTCAGCCGTTTATAATCTCGGAACTTCAAACGGTGTAACTGTTAAAGAAGTTATTGCGGCGGCGGAAAAAGTTGCCGGCAAGTCTTTGCCCGTACACTATGTTGCCCGCCGGCCGGGGGATCCGGCTGTGCTGGTTGCTTCCAGCAAAAAGGCGGAGACTGAGCTTGGGTGGAAACCTCGCTATGTGCGGATTGAGGATATCGTAAAGACGGAACTGTAATCATCTGTTGAAATCGTGGTGTCGGTCGGATTGATGGCTGTCTGCGGATTGTACAGGGAACAATAATTGATATTTTAGGTACTTTGTTTTTTTTGTCATTCTCGGACTTGGGTGGGAAACACACCCCTCCCTGTTATTCTCGGGCTTGACCCGAGAATCTAATGGATAAAGAAGCCTTATGTTTAACTGGATGTTTGGGGCAAGTCCGGGCATGACGTTAGAGGGAAGAGGGTGACATCAGGAAGGTATTGGGGATGGTGTAGGGGAAAATGTGAAAAAGAAAAAGCCCCAGGAAAACCTAAGGCTTGAATTGGTAGCGAGGGTCGGATTCGAACCAACGACACGCGGATTATGATTCCGCTGCTCTAACCACCTGAGCTACCCCGCCATAAAGACTGCATTTTTATTAAGGGGAATTTCGGCAAATGTCAAGACTTTTTTTTAAAGCTTTTTTATTTTTTCCATCAGTGGGGCAATCAGTGAACGGGCGTTATATTCGAACTCGGCAAAAAGCGATGGGTATTCGCGCTTTTGGGTAAAATAGCGGCTGCGGTGGCCGTTGTCGTAATAACGAGCCTGGAGGACTGCCTCAAGCTTGTCCAGTTCTTTGACAAAGCATGCCTCTTTGGTATCACGCTGCTCGTATTTGGCAAAAATCTCAAGCAAACGGGGACAGTTGATGCGAGCAGCAATTTCTTGCGTTGCTTTGATTTCCTGCGCGTGTTTTTTGTCTGGAGAAATATTGTCGTCTGCCACATAGTCGCCGGTTAGCGATTCTGCCAGATCGTGAACAATGGCAAATTCCAGGCATTTTAGACGGTCAAGTTCCGGTGGGCACAGAAGCAGGATAAGCAGGCTTGTGCCCCATGAGTGGTCGGCAACAGATTCGGAGGCCTCCACTTCGCGCAGAAGCCATCCTTTGCGTTTGGTGTCTTTCAGTCGGCAGACGGTTTCTGCCAGCAGGTCGATATCCATGTGTTTCTTTCCGGTTTAAAGAGAGTTCGGGGTATGTCGGCATTTTGCCTTGCCAAACAGATATTCTCTTTATATATCAGATTTATCTATTTGTAAATGACGGAGGCCAGAAGACTATGTATCGGAAGACAGCAACAACCGCTTTTGTTTTGGCATTGTGGGGTGTCGCCGCCTGTTCCGCACAGGCAGAAGAAACAAAAGAAAAAAGCAATCTCAGGGCAAATTTTCGTCGGGTGGCACTTGAGATATCGTCAACCGAGGTGCGCAATGCCGAACTTTATGTCAATAACCCGAATTCCGAATTGAGTGCCGACAGTGAAAATATGATTAAGGGCGTGTTTGATTTTGTGCTGGAATATGAGCAGCCGGATTGGCAATGGAATAACAGCCTGTTTATGGAATATGGTCGGACGGAGTTGAAGCCGGTGGATGAGCCACATACGACAAATGAGGATGCCGACAAAATTTTACTTTCAACCGACTATAACCGCAAAATGTGGCATCTCGATTTTCAAGATGCCGATGCCGGTCCGTTTGCCGGCCTGGCATATCAGACGGAGTTTACCAAAAACAATGATGCTCCGCGGCAAAAGGTTGCACGCGGGCAGGTCGGTCTGAAATTGTTTAACGGGCAGTTTATACAGGAGCTTTATACCTCGGCCGTTGGTGAATACGACTTTACTTACAGCGGCAACGAAGTGAGCAAGGCTGCCTATGAAATTGGCGTTAGGGCGGAAAGGCCGATTTCCGATCAGGTCAAATTTCAGCTGGAGGGGTATTTCCGCAATTATATCAGTTACAGTGGCTATGTGGAAACGGATTTGAAATATGAACTCAGCCTGACCGGGCGGATGGATGTTAAAGTGTATAAAAAATTTAGCCTGGCACCCTATATCAGCTATTTTCAGGGTAAGGCGCGGGGCGTGGACAAAGAAGGCTCCTCCTTTCTGATGGGGCTTTCGTTTGCTTATTCTGATTTGTTTAATTTATAAAATTGTTGTTACAAAACAGTGATAAATCGGACGGAAACCGTCCGGCAGTGAAAGATGTTAAAAGGCTGCTTCAATGCAGCTTTTTAACTATACTATACTTTTTTGACGTAATCTTTCATCAGCTTTTTGTGTCCGACCCGGTCAAACCAGATTTCCAGCTTGTTGCCTTCGATTTTTAAAACCTTGCCATAGCCGAAAGTTTCGTGAAACACGCGGGAGCCGACGGGAGTGCCGGAAACTGCGTTTTGGGCTTTTTGCTTGGCATACCAGATATTGCCGTTGCTCCAGCCGTCATCATCGCGGACATAGCTGAAACGGTCGCTGTCTTTGATGACATTGTCTTCTGTCTGGTGGCGATTGTACCAGTTGGAGGAGCTTAGGTGTTTTTTGTTCCAGCCGTTGGTATAACCGTTCCCGCCGTTAAAATAAGCGGCCGACTGGTTACAGATTTCTATGTTGGCTGGTGGCAGCTCGTTGATAAAACGTGAGGGCAGGTTGTTTTGCCATTGGCCGTAAATGCGCCGGTTGAGTGCAGTCAGGATATAAAGTTTTCGTTTGGCGCGGGTGAGGGCGACATAAGCCAGCCTGCGCTCCTCTTCCAGGGCACTGCTGCCGCTTTCGTCCAGTGCCCGCTGGTGCGGGAAAAGGCCTTCTTCCCAACCGGGCAGGAAAACGGCGTCAAACTCCAGTCCTTTGGCTGAGTGGAGAGTGATCAGCATTACTTTGTCGGTATCGATGTTGTTGTCGTTGTCCATAACCAGGCTGACGTGTTCCATAAAGTCGCCCAAGGTTGGGTACTGTTCGCTGTCGCTCATGACGTTGATCAACTCTTTTAGGTTTTCTATCCGTCCTTCGGCTTCTGCTGATTTGTCCATCTTAAGCATTTCCATATAACCGGAATCTTCCAGTACCTGGGCTGCCAGGTCGTCAGGGGAAACCGCGTTCATAGTTTGCCGCCATTGGTAGAAATTGTTGACCAGTTCGGAAATGCTGGTTTTGACTTTGCCGCTTAGGGCTCCTTCCTTCAACATTTTTTCGATTGCCATAAACATGGAAATATGGTTGATGCGGGCTTCGTTTTCAAACTTTTCAATGGTCTTGGCACCGATGCCGCGGGCCGGTTTGTTGATAATGCGTTCAAGCGCTAAATCGTCGGCAGGCTGGAGAACAACCCGGAGATAGGCAAGTGCATCGCGGATTTCTACCCTTTCGTAAAATTTTGGTCCGCCGATGACCTGGTAGGGAATGGCTTCGGCAATAAATTTTTCTTCAAATTCGCGGGTTTGGGCAGCGGTGCGGACAAGAATGGCCATCCGGCTGTATCCGGTGCCGCTTTTGTGCAGATTTTCGATTTCGTCGGCAACCCAGGCGGCTTCTTCCGAACCGTTGTATGTACTGATGACTTTGATTTTGCTGTTATCGCTTTTGGCGACAGGAGAGTTTTCCGCTACTTTTAAGGTTTTGCCGAGACGATCCTGATTGTGGCGGATAAGGGCCGATGCCGCAGCCAGAATGTTGGCGGTGGAGCGGTAATTGCGTTCCAGTCGGATGACTTTGGCCGTTGGAAAATCCTTTTCAAAACGGAGGATGTTTTCGATTTCTGCCCCGCGCCAGGAATATATTGACTGGTCGTCGTCGCCGACGCAGCACAGGTTGTGGTATTTTTGGCAAACAAGGCGGAGGAAAAGATATTGGGTAACGTTGGTGTCCTGATACTCGTCGACCATGATGTATTTGAAACGCTGCTGATAGCTGTCGAGAATGTCCGGATTGGCCATTAGGATGTTCAGAGTATGCAGCAGCAGGTCGCCGAAATCCACACAGTTGAGTTCCAAAAGCCGAGCCTGGTATTTTTTGTAAACCTCAGTTAAGACATTGGCGCGGTAGTTGCTGTCGATTTTGTCCGGGGTTAATCCTTTGTCTTTCCATAACTGTATCTTGTCAAGGATGGATTGCGGCGGATATTTTTTGTCGTCGATGCCGTCGGATTCAAGAATTTGTTTGATCAGGCGACGCTGGTCATCTTCGCCCAGAATGGTGAAGTTGCTTTTCAGCCCCGCCAGTTCAGCGTGTTTGCGGAGGATTTTGGCAGCAATGCCGTGAAACGTGCCCATCCAGACAGAATCGGCGATGTTGCCGATGAGACTGCGTGCCCGTTCTTTCATTTCGCGGGCGGCGCGGTTGGTGAAGGTTACGACCAGACAGTTCCACGGGTTGGCTTTCATGGTGGACAGGATATAGGCCAGCCGTGTGGTCAGCACTTTGGTTTTGCCTGTGCCGGCGCCGGAAAGTACCAACAGGGGACCTTCGGTTGTGGTAACAGACTGTTTTTGTTCGGGGTTGAGTTCGTTTAGCCAGGACAGTTCCGGCATCAGCCGTGCTGTATTGTCGTAGGTTGCCACAGGCTCTTCGGTGGCCAGATCAAATATGTCACTCATTTTCAGGATACTTCTTGTTTTTTTGTTTATTGTTGCCTATATTACATTATTGTTCACGGAATTAAAAGCGCTTTATGAAACTATAAACAAGAGGGAAAGATGTCTGAAGTACGCGATAAAATCGTTGGGTTGAAAGATTATATGGACAGCCGGATCATTGGGCAGAAAGACCTGGTGAAAAAAATGATCATTACGCTTTTGGCGGAAGGGCATGCACTGGTTGAAGGTGCGCCGGGACTGGCCAAGACCAAAGCAATAAAGACACTGGCCGATTGTATTTCCGCCAGTTTTAACCGCATTCAGTTTACGCCGGATCTCTTGCCGTCGGATATTACCGGTAGCGAAATTTATGTTAGTCAGAAAGGGGAGTTTGAGTTTCGCAAGGGGCCGATTTTTGCCAATCTGGTGCTGGCTGACGAAATCAACAGGGCTCCGGCCAAGGTGCAGTCTGCGCTTTTGGAGGCAATGGCCGAACGGCAAGTCAGTGTCGGCGGACAGCGTTATCTTTTGCCACGACTGTTTATGGTGATGGCAACTCAGAACCCGATTGAGCACGAGGGTACCTATAATTTGCCGGAAGCACAGTTGGACCGGTTTTTGATGTATATTAAAATTGATCAGCCGAATGCTGCCGATGAACGCAAAATTTTGGAACTGGTGCGTGGCGAGGGTACGCTCAGCACCCCGAGCCTGAAAACCCGTTTTGACAAGATTGAGGTTGCTGATGTTGAGGCGGCCACCCGTGAGGCACTTGATACCCATATCAGCAAAGAACTGGAAGAGTACCTGGTGCAGCTGATCATTGCTACCCGCAAGCCGGAAAAATACGACAAAGAACTGGCTGGTATGGTTATGTTTGGGGCCAGTCCGCGGGCGACGATTGCGCTTGACCGCTCGGCCAAGATCAATGCCTGGCTTGATAACCGCGATTTTGTTACGCCGGAAGATATTCATGCGGTTATATATGATGTTCTCCGTCACCGAATTATTTTGAGTTTTGAGGCACAGGCAGAGGGGATTGCCAGCGATGATATTATCAGCCGTCTGCTTACCCTGGTGCCGCTGCCGTAATTTTTCGGAGAAAACCGTATGCAGAGATTTGCTAAACTGGCGGCCGGACTATTCGGACGCCGCAAAGAAAAAGCCGGTGGACTGTTTGCATCGCTTGACGAGTTGATGGAACAGCGCAAAAATCTGGCTTATCTGCACCAGAAAAGCAAACTTGTTCCCTCCGACATGGCAGGGGAAGTCAAGTCCGCTTTTAAAGGCCGCGGTATTGAAATGGAGGAAATCCGCGAATATGCTTTCGGTGATGATGTGCGCGATATCGATTGGCGGGTTACCGCACGCAAAAAGGCCCCCTATACTAAAGTTTATGCCGAAGAGCGCGACCGGGAAATTTATGTGTTGCTTGATTTGTCGTCGAGCATGGTTTTCGGAACCAAAAAAGAGCTGAAATCGGTTACGGCTTCAAAGGCGGCAGCCTTGATCGGCTGGATGGCTCAGGAAAACCGCGACCGATTCGGGGCGGTGATTTATGACGGTAGCGCTATCCGTACTTTCAAATCTCAGCATAACCGCGCTCATCTGCTGGCGATTCTAAAAAAAATATCGGAAACGGGGCAGAAAATTTTGTCTTTTGATTGGAAAAACAACGAAAACAACGGATTGGCCCGCCCTTTGCAGGCGATGATAAAACTGATAAAAAGCAGGGCGGCGGTGTTTGTTATCAGTGATTTTCGCTCTTTTGGTGAGGCCGAAAAGAAAGCTCTAGTCGCTTTGTCGAAAAAAGGACAGATATTTTGTCTCAATATTTTTGACCGGTTGGAAGAACAGGCGCCGAAAAGCGGGGAATATATGGTGGCCGAAAATGGGCGGAAGCTGGTGTTTGACAGCAGGCCCAAAGCTTTTAGGCGGGCGTATCATGATTATTTTTCGGCCAAAAAGGGGGCACTCCGTGAGTTTTGCCGCCGTTTTGG
Organism: uncultured Azospirillum sp.; assembly: GCA_964463185.1. Classification (GTDB taxonomy): domain Bacteria; phylum Pseudomonadota; class Alphaproteobacteria; order RF32; family CAG-239; genus JAFUYI01. Next base: position 12,890 of record CAYXBH010000018.1, read on the forward strand.
TTGCCGGTACATAGAACTGAGGACGGATACCGATATTTTCAGGCAGCTTAATTTTATTTAATGCTGTGGTTGACAAAAAATTTTTTTGGTGATAATCTTAAGCCCAAATTATTTTGTGAAAAGAGAGAATTTAATGGTTAAGACAAATGAAAATAACGCATACCGCAGAGGTCAGGAGCTGTTGGATCAGGGTATGTACAAAGAAGCGATTGCACAGTTTGACGAAGCAATCAAAGAACAGCCGCAATCTTGGAAAGCCCTTAATTCTAAGGGATTTGCCCTGCAAAAACTAAGCAAATATACGGAAGCTGTGGAGTGCTTTGATAAAGCGCTGGAACTTAATCCCCAGTCGGTTGAGGTGATTAACAACAAAGGGGTTACGCTTTCCATGCGAGGGCTTTATAAAGACGCTATTGCCCAGTTTGATCAGGCGATTTCGATTGATCCAACGTCGTTAGAGGCTTTGAACGGAAAAGCAATTGCGTTGCAGCATATGTATCTTTACAAAGAAGCGCTTGATGTCCTTGAACAGGCAATGCAAATTGATAACCGTCATACTCAGACGCTGCTTAGCATTGCGGTTACGCTGCAAAAGCTGAAGCAGTTTGAACGGGCAATTTCTTTCTTCAAAAAAGTTCTGACTTATGACAAGTCTAATATAAAGGCCTGGAATGGTATCGGCGTTACTTATCAGTTGATGGGCGATAATAATTCCGCTTTGAAATGTTTTACCAAAATACTGAATATCAACAGCCGTGAAATCCAGGCTTGGATCAGTATCGGCTTTGTTTACCAGAAAATGATGAAGTTTAATGATGCGCTCAAGTGTTACAAAAAAGCGCAGATGATCAATGATAACCGTTATCATCACAAGCTTTATGATGGTTTGGCAAGTTGTTTGACAAAACTGTCAGAGTTTGATCAGGCAATAGAAATTTATAAGCAGATTTTCCAGATTGAAGAAGGCAAAAAGAAGTGGGATGCCCAGCGTTCTATTAAATTTGTCAGCAAACTGAAACGCAAAAAAGCGACAGGAATGTTGCCAGATCTGGTTCCTCCTGCTGAGGATAATTAGTTCTTTTTCTTAATAAAAAAGCCCCGGATTTTCCGGGGCATAATTTTTGAAAAAACAGGGCGTTATATAAAAAACCTTTTTCCGGAGCTTTTTAGAAAAGCTTGTAATTGCAGCAAAAAAATGATCATTTTTTTGCTGCAGAAATTTATACAATTTTTCTATCTTAAAAACAACTCAAAAGTTATAAAAATACAAAGAATTATCCAATCAAAGCAAATTTTCGTAAACTGCAGCAAAAAAACGATCGTTTTTTTGC
>CAYXBH010000019.1:0-3229 GCA_964463185.1 uncultured Azospirillum sp.
CACGTCATATTTTTGCAAAGACACTATAAAAAAACACCCTTGCAAAAAAACGATCATTTTTTTGCTACAGAAATTTGTACAACTTTTCTATCTTAAAAACAACTCAAAAGTTATAAAAATACAAAGAATTATCCAATCAAAGCAAATTTCCGTAAACTGCAGCAAAAAAACGATCCTTTTTTCGCTGCAGAAATTTAATTTTTTTCTTCCTTTGTCTAAATATAAATACATTCAAAATAAAAACTTTATAAAAATCCAGATATAAAATTATAAAAACATTGACATCAACTACTAAAAAAAGAAGTTGCTCAGCAAAACCCCCGCACTTTCAGCACACCGGAAACGACTCTTTGTTTTGAAGAAAAACATGACAAAATCGATATAGATCCGATGAAACGTCAGGAAACACTGGAACTGGTCAAAGCATATTACCGCATCCCCAACCGCAAGGCGGCCAAATATCTGTTTGATTTAATTATTACAATGTCCAGAAATACGAATGACAAAAACACAAATCCGAAGAATGTGGAATAAATACGCATAATGAAGAAAAAAAGCTGGCATTTTTAATCCAGCTTTTTATTATGGCAGAAACAACCATACCCACAGCCATTCCGGCCCGCAGGCGGTAATATTTTGTCTTTGCCATTTTATCTGGAGAACAAAATGCTTTTAAGCGATAAACCTCATTTTTTTGGCCGTCGCAAGGGACGCCGCATCCGAAAAGCCAAAAGCTCGCTGCTGCAGGATTTTCTGCCCCGCGTTCTGCTTGATCCCGAAAAACCGCTCAATTTCGGTTTCAAACCACAAAAAATTTGCCTCGAAATAGGATTCGGCGACGGTGTTCATCTGGCCGGAATTGCCGCTGCCAATCCCGAAAATGCATACATCGGAGCAGAAGTTTTTCAAAACGGCATTGCCAACCTCCTCAGCCTGCTAACCGGCATCAAAGAAGGCGCAGAAATCACCGGCAACACCCACCTATTGCCCGGCTTAAACGACAATATCCGAGTCTACAACAACGACATCCGGCTGCTTTTTCCTTCCCTGCCCGCAGCATCAATCGACGAAATATATCTTCTTTTTCCTGACCCGTGGCCCAAAAAACGCCATGCCGCCCGCAGATTCATCAATCCGGAAAACCTGACCCAGCTGGCGCGGATACTAAAAAAAGGCGGCAAACTGCAAATCGCAACCGACCACCCGGTATATAAAAGCTGGGCTCTGCGCCAAATGCACGAAAACAAAAATTTCCGCTGGACAGCAACCTGCGGCCGGGACTGGAAAAGAGAACCCGCCGGATGGGTACAGACAAAATATCAGCAAAAAGCCCTCCGTGAGGGACGACGCCCAGTTTTTCTGGAATACGAACGGCTGTAATCACACACAATTATGTTCTGATACGGCGGCACACAGGGACTGCCACTTTTTTACCGCATCACAGCCCCAAACGCTGCCGAACAAACAAAATCCACAACATTTTAAATCTTACATATCTTTTGTACGCGGACGACAACCGCAATAATCCTGAGAATAAAGCGCCAGTTCTTTTATCAGCTGCAGTCGCCGATCCTGCATACCACCTTTCCGTCCCTCAACCTCAACATAAGGCACACCGCTTTCGGCAGAGGCCTTTACCGCCGCCCGGTTGACCTGCATCAGATCCTTATAACGGGAAACACCCAGCACCGAAGCCACTGCGTCAAAGCCGTTTGCCCGGGCATATTCCATCACCCGTTTCAGGCGCATATAAAAACACACATCGCAGCGCCGGCCACGCTCCGGCTCATCTTCCAGGCCTTTCACAGCCTTCCGCCAGTTCGCGTTATCATATTCCAGTTCCACAAACGGCACATTCATACCTTTACACAAACGCAGGTTTTCCTCCCTGCGTTTTTCATACTCGACCAAAGGAACAATATTCGGATTATAAAAAGCCACCGCAAAATCCCTGCCTTCCCGCGCCATTTTTTCAATCACCGCGCAGGAACAGGGAGCGCAGCAGGACAAAAGCAAAATCTTCATTTTCATCACCTGCCTGTTTTAATAACACATCCTTTTTAAAAAGCAAGCCGCCGGAAGGCTCTTAAAAACATTCCGGCGGCAAATTGAAACAACAGCCGCATCACATCATCAGATTGCGGTAGTTGGCATTATTCCAGATCTTCAATTCTCTGTTCAGATAACGGCGATAATTCTTTTTATAAACCACTTCCTTATAAGTTTTAAAAGCATTCTCGCTTTTAAAAAGACATATAACGATTTCCTGCAAACTGCTCTGGGGATATTCTTCACCATAAATCTCAATAGCCGAAAGCATTGCTTTTGCAGACTGCTCAAAACTGAGCGTGCCACTTTTGCCCGTACCGAGTGCCGGCATAGCCACCGTTGATAACTCACATTTCCCGGCCTCAACCAGTGCCGCATACGTAGCCAGCTGCATAATATTAAATGCATCTGGCGCCGGTACACCGAGGACGGATACATTCAACATTTTAAGACCTTCCGCACCGTCGGTTACCAACGAATAACCAAAAGGTATCCTTACCTGCTGGGCAGCCAGAGCATAATCACGCATACCGCAGTAATGACCGCCATTGACAAATGCTCCGGCAACTCCCGTTAACGACATTTTATCGGCAAATTGCGGAACCACCATACCTTGCGCTTTCACACCAAGAATATTGCCTTTAACAACTTTAACAGAAATTTGATTTTTCATACGCCTTAAAATTATAAATGAATAATATAAAAAACACTGTAAAATATACAATAAAAACAATCCTGTCAACCCGATTTCCCATAGCTTCCTTCTTTGCCGCAGGAAAATAACAAAAAACTTGATTTCCGACACAAAAACAGACATAATCGGCACAAACAAACAATAAGGATATCACATGAAAATATTGATCGGATTAAGCGGAGGCGTCGATTCTGCCACTACCGCCTGGTTGCTCAAACAGGCAGGGCATGAAGCCATCGGCGCCACCATGTCCATCTGGGACAAAAACACCAACTTCCGCAACAATACACCTGCCGATTCCTGTTTCAGCCCACATGAGGAAAAAGATATCGAAGCCGCCCGCAACATATGTCGCCGGCTCAACATCCCCTATTATCTGTTTGACTGCACCGAAGAATATAAAAAAATTGTTCTGACCAACTTCAAGCGGGAATACACCGCCGGACGCACTCCCAACCCCTGCGTCTGGTGTAACGCCGCCGTCAA
>CAYXBH010000019.1:3329-14120 GCA_964463185.1 uncultured Azospirillum sp.
ATATCAACGACATTCTGCAAAAAGAACCAGAACCGGGAAACTTTGTCGATAAAAACGGCAAAATTCTGGGGCACCATCAGGGGATCTGGAATTACACCATCGGACAGCGCCGCGGCATGGGCATATCATCAGACCGGCCACTTTATGTTATCGGCATCAATCCCGAACGACGCGAAGTTGTTCTGGGTTACGATGATGACACCCTCTGCCCTTCGCTTACCTGCGAAAACCTGAACTGGGTATCAATCGCCGGCATTAACGAGCCACGGCAGATAACAGTCAAAATCCGCTCTTCCCAAACGCCCGTCCCGGCTCTCCTGACAATAACCGCCAACAACCGGGCAGAAATACGCTTTGACGAGCCACAAAAAGCGGTGGCCCCCGGGCAAAGCGCCGTGTTTTATGACGGCGACACCGTTTTGGGAGGTGGCATCATTTGCCGCTAAAAGCTTTTTCAAAATCATTAACGGACGGCAGTTGTGGCAGCAAGCTGTAACTTTTTTCCGTATCATAATAAACATAAAGCGGAATACTGCTGCGTCCGTAGGCTGCCAGCGCACGGGAAATTTCCGAACTGTGCCCGGTCCAGTCTGCTTTAAACAAACGGATATTATGTTCTTTTACCAGTCGTGAAAACCTGCGGCTCGAAAAAACCACATTTTCATTTACCAGGCAGGTAATGCACCATTTGGCGGTAAAGTTAATCAACACCCTGTCGCCGTTTTGCAAGGCAGCTTCCACTTTCTCCTGCCGGTATGGCTCCCACGCCGACGGCGCAGACGTATCGCTCCACAGCACCCACACCAGCCAACCACAGGTTGCAAGCATCGGCAGGGCAAACAGTTTTTTCAAAATATTCATCCACCGCCCCGGACGCGGCAACATTTTCTGCAAAACGGAAGGATAAACACCGGCCAGAAAAAACGGCAACGCATAACCGGCACCAAGTGATAAAAATACCGGATAATAAAAATATGCCGACCTGTCCGTCGTTAAGGCCCAGCCGATAGCCCCTCCCATAAACGGTGCTGTGCACGGGCTAGCGATCAACACCGCCAACAATCCGGTCATAAAGGCCCCTGCCGGCAGATGTTTCAAACTCCAGTTGAGTTTGATAACATTCAGAAACATCAGAGCCAAAAGCAGGAACAAAACAGCCATAGCCGCCACAAAATACGGCGACTGCAACTGAAATCCCCAGCCGATCTCCGTACCCCGGTGCCTCAGCCAGGAAAGCACACCCGCCATCAGAGCAAAACAGGTCAGCACACCGGCCGCATACTGAAACGCCTCCACCACGTTCTGCCGACGGTTCTGCTCTTTGACCACCGATATAATTTTAAGAAACAAAATCGGAAAAACACAGGGCATAAAATTCAGGATAATGCCACCTGCAAAGGCCAGCAGCAATATTTCAAACCAACCGCCGTTTTCTGTTTCTCCTTTTTCGCCGGCCGGAAACTCAAGCGCAGATATATCCGAGCGGTTATACACAGCCACAACCGACTGTGTTGCAGCAACCGGCTGTGAAAGGATCTCAGGTGTCAATTCAAAAACCAGACTTTCGGGCACACACTCTCCCCGACAGGCCATCCAGCTTATTTCCAAGGCCGGCATCCGGCCACCAGCCGGCAACAACACGGCCTTATACAACGCCGGCTGACGGTAGACGTTTAATCCGTACCCCTCATAAATAATATCTTCGCCTTCGCTCCATTTTTCGGAAAGCAGGCGATAATCAGAAAGCCGCCATTGAACCTCCGTTGGCAACCCAATTTCTCCCGGTTCGTGAGAATATATCTGCCAGCCATCCAAAGGCTCCAACCGCACGGTTACAAAAATCTGCCCATCCTGTTCGCTGGCCGACACTTCCACCGCATTGCGGGGCGTTTGCTTGCGCACCGCAGCAACGGCCGAACCGGCAGCGACTATCAGCAAAACAGACAGCAAACAACGCAGAAAACAAATTTTCATCTACTTTCCCTTGCGAAAAGGAACAATCACAAAGTTGTAGTAAGCGGCAACAATCAGACTAAAAGCCTTAATCAGGGACAAAACACCGAGCAAGATAGCCATAACCGGAAACCAGCCGGGAAACAGACAGAGCACTACCAGCGCAACCAGCGTTTCCGAACCTTGCGCCAAACCGCCGAGATAAAAGGGCGAATGGTCAAGGTTCAACTGCTGGTCAGCATTGTTTTTGTAGGCAACAACCGAATAAGCCAGCATGGCACAACCGGCAGCGGCAAAACCAAATAGCATACAGGCCGCGGCCAGGGCATTGGCCGCCGGGTTAGCCAGGGCAAAAGCAAAAATAACACCGCCGTAAAAAATATAATCAAGCGACGCATCCAGAAAAACACCGAAATCCATCACCTTGGTCGATCTGGCAATAGCGCCGTCCAAACCGTCGCAGAAACGGTTAAGCAAAATAGCAAAAAGCGCCCAACCGTACATTTCCATGGCAATAAAATTGATGGCAAACACGCCAATCACAAACCCGCTCCAGCTCACCGCATTAGCCGAAATTCCTATTCGTCCGAGATATGTCCCCGTCACATTGATCTTATTATAGATTTTACCGTATACTTTTTGCGACAGCTTGCTGACATAGAGGCATTTTTCCTTAAATTTAACCCTCTTTCTGAACTGTTGCAGTTTTTGCTTGAGAATCTCAAAATATTCTTTCATAATTAACCCCGCCTTTCTTCTGTCAAAAATCACAATTTTAGGAAATTGATAGCATAAAAAAGTGAAATATTTACTAACTATCGGATTAAGATATGCTCATACTGAAATATATTTCAATCCCGCTTATCGTTGCCACCACCGTTTTCTTTTTTGTGGCAGGCAACGGCGCGGACGGCCGTTCTTTTTCCGGGCAGACGATGGGTACTTACTACAATATCAAAATTCGAGGCACGAAAAACAGCGCACCGGTAGAAGAAGTCATCAGAAAAACGCTGGCGGAAGTCAATGCGCAAATGTCCATTTTTGATCCCGATTCGGAAATCTCCGCCATCAACAACGCCCCTGCCAACACCTGGATCGAACTTTCCAATGCCATGCAAAAGGTGCTGCAAACCGCCCGCACAGTCTACGAACAAAGCAACGGCGCATTTGACCCGGCAGTCGGCGAACTGATCGAGCTCTGGGGGTTTGGCTCCAACAGAAAAAAAGATCAACCGGCAGACAAAGAGATACAACAGGCGCTGAAAAACGCCGGTTTCGATAAAATCAGTTTTACCCCCGACGGCACAAAACTGAAAAAAGAAAACGACCGGATAAAGCTCAATCTATCAGCAATTGCCAAAGGATACGGCGTTGACCGCGTAGCCGAAGAGCTGGAAAATCTGGGGATCAGGGATTATATCGTCGAAATCGGAGGAGAAGTCAGGGCAGCAGGCAGCAGACAAAACAACAGCAGCGGCTGGAATATCGGGATTGCCCGCCCACAAAACGGTCATACGGAAAATGTTTATGTGCTAACGGTCAGAAATATAGCGGTCGCCACTTCCGGTGATTACCGCAATTTTTTCTACGACAGCGGAAAAAAATTTACCCACACAATTTCTCCCAAAACCGGCCGGCCGGTTGAAAATAAAATGGTTTCTGCCACTGTCTTTCACCCCAATTGCATGATGGCAGATGCACTGGCAACAGCCCTGATGTCCATGGGCGAAACCAAAGTGGAAGAATTTGTCCGCCAACATAACCTCGCCGCCATCTTGTTTATCCGCAACGACCAAAACACGCTGACGCCACTGTTGTCGGCAAAGGCAAAAGAAATGATGGGAGAAAAATAAATGGACGGGGATTTGCGTCAGGGAGAAATCACGGCCGTAGGTCGCTGCAACGTAACCGTCGCCTTTACCCGCGAAGAAGCCTGCGGCGTCTGCACCGCCAGAAACATCTGCCGAACCGCCTCCTGTGCCCGGACAACAGCAGAAATCCGGGTGAAAGATCCTTCTCTTTACCACTGCGGACAAAAAGTAGAACTGACTGTATCTCCACGCAGCAAATGGCTGGCCGTCTCAACTGCTTATGCCGTACCGCTGATGGCCACCCTGGCTGCACTTTTTATCCCCCTTGCCTGCGGCGCCGAAGAGGACACCGCGGCCCTTGTCGCCCTGGGAACTCTCGCTCTTTATTACCTGCTTTTGTTCTGTTGCCGTAAAAAAATCGCAGACAAAATCGAAATAAGAATAAGATAACTGCAAAAAAAGATTTTGCATCTCCCGAATTTATGCTATGTATAATGGCATCAAATTCAAAGAATGTAAGAGATCCGCAGATGAGTGAAATTATTACAGCCAATATCATCATCCTGTCGCTGATAGCTCTGGCAGCCGCAGTCGTTTTGTACTTTGTCGCGCAAAAATTCAAGGTTGAAAACAACCCGCTTGCCGAAAAAATCGCCGCTCTTTTGCCACAAGCCAACTGTGGTGCCTGCGGAAAGGCCGGCTGCAAAGATTTTGCTGAGGCCTGTATCAAAGCAGATGCGGAAAGCTTTGCTCACCTATACTGCCCGGCCGGCGGCAGCAAAGTAATGACTACTGTTGCCAGAGAACTCGGCTTTTCCACTCCCGAACACGAACCTGCCATTGCCGTACTGCATTGCAACGGCACCTGCGAAAACGCCCCCAACAAAGTGGAGTACACCGGTCTTCAGAACTGCCGGCTGGCTAACCGTGCTTTCGTCGGCAAAACCGGCTGTCCGAACGGTTGTCTGAGATTAGGCGACTGCGTGGCCAACTGCCCGTTCGGCGCCATCGAAATAAACAGAAAAACAGGACTGCCCACAGTCAACCCCGACAAATGCACTTCCTGCGGTGCCTGTGTACGCATCTGCCCGCGCGGTCTGTACGAAATCCGTCCCCGTAGCCAAAACAACGTTATGCTTTATGTTGCCTGCAGCAACCGACAAAAAGGCGCAGTTGCCCGCAAAAACTGCAAAACCGCCTGCATCGCCTGTATGAAGTGTGCCAAAATCTGCCCGGAAATCACCGTTAAAAACAACCTTTCCCACATACCGGTCTCCGTTTCTCCCCAAACCTGGGGGACCGAACTGGCTGCTACCTGCCCGACCGGAGCCATTGTTTATACCGGAAACAGAGGAAAAGAAAATGAGCAAACATAAAACCTTTTCCGTCGGAGGCATCCATCCCGACAAACACAAGATCACCTCTGCCTGCCCGATTAAAGACGCAGGCATCCCCGAAACCGTTTTTGTGCCGGTAAAACAGCACATCGGCGCACCGGCAAAAATTCTGGTTCAAAAAGGCGACCGTGTCAAAACCGGCACCCTCATCGCCGATGCCGACGGTATTGTTTCCGCCGACGTACATTCCCCCGTTTCCGGCGAAGTAGTCAAAATAGAAGAGCAGACAGGCGGAACCGGCTATCTGGAAACAATGATCACCATCAAAACGGAAGGCGACGAATGGGAAGAAACAATAGACCGCACACCGGATCCGATCAGCGAAATATCCGCCTCGCCGAAAGAAATCGTCAATATTATCCGAAACGCCGGCATTGTTGGCATGGGCGGCGCCGGTTACCCCACCCCGGTTAAAATCTCCGTCCCCGCCGGAAAAAAAATAGACTGCATTATCTTAAACGGCATTGAATGCGAGCCATGGCTGACGGCCGACGATCGTCTGATGCAGGAAAAAGGAGAACAAATCATCATCGGTGCCAAAATACTGAACAAGGCGCTCGGTATTCAGAATGCCATTATTGCCATCGACGAAAACAAACCACAGGCAATAGAAACCCTGCACAAACTGACCCGGCGTTACGTTGGCGTCAATATTACCGTCTGCCGGACAAAATATCCTCAGGGAGCCGAACGCCAGCTGATTGCCGCCGTAACCGGCCGCGAGGTTCCTCCCGGCGGCCTGCCGGTCGATGTCGGTTGCCTGGTACAAAACGTCGGCACCGTCCATGCAATTTATGAGGCCGTCCAAAAGCGAAAACCCCTGTTTGAGCGGATTGTTACCGTCAGCGGCGATAACCTCGAAAATCCGGGGAATTTCCGCGTTCGGATCGGCACTCCCGCCTCCTATCTGATTGACAGAGCCAAACCACTGGGAACTCCGGGCAAAATCATCTTCGGCGGCCCCATGATGGGCATTGCCGCCACCAACCTCGCAGCTCCCATCACCAAAACCACTTCCGGCATTCTGCTGCTGAAAGAAGATTCCGTCCACATCTTTGAGCCGACACCCTGCATCCGTTGCGGACGCTGTGCAGAAGCCTGCCCCCAGGGACTGGAGCCTTTTGCCATTGCCGGTTTTGTCCGCCACGGAGAATATCAGGCAGCAAAAAAAATCCATGTTCTCAACTGCATGGAATGCGGTTGCTGCTCTTACATCTGCCCGGCCAAAATCCCTCTTACCGATTATTGCAAACTGGCAAAATACGAAATCAGAAAAAAGAAACAGGACTTTGAACTGCCATGCTGAAAATATCCACCGCTCCCCATTGCTATACCTCGGCCAATACCCGTCAGATTATGCGCGATGTCATCATCGCCCTGGTTCCGGCCGGCATTACCGCCGTTATTCTGTTCGGACTGGTAGCGCTGATTACGATAGCAACAGCCATTGCCGGTTGCGTCTTTTTTGAATATGCCTGCTCCCGCTGGTGGCTGAAAACAGCTCCCTCAACCGGCGACCTTTCGGCCGTCGTTACCGGCCTGCTGCTGGCATACAACCTCCCCTGTAACATGCCCGTATGGATGACCCTGACCGGCTGTTTTGCAGCCATTGTCGTTACCAAAATGGCATTCGGCGGTATCGGCAAAAACCTTTTTAACCCGGCACTTGTCGGCCGCGTTTTTCTTTTTATATCTTTTCCTGTACAAATGACCACATGGGTGCGCCCGCATTTATTTGATTTCATGAATGCCGATGCCACCACCGCAGCCACCACACTCAGCATTCTCAAACACACCGATGCCGCCACCTCAGCCACCCAACTCACCGCCGATTTGAGCAAACTGCCGAACTATTGGGAAATGTTTTTGGGCTACACCGGCGGCTCTATGGGAGAAGTTTCTGCGCTGGCGTTGCTGCTCGGCTTCTGCTGGCTGTTGTGGCGGCGGGTTGTTTCCTGGCACATTCCCGTCTTCTATCTCGGCTCTTTTCTCATCTTAACCGGCTTAACTTGGCTTTATACCGGCTCTCCGACAGCTGAACCGCTGTCTCATTTACTCTCGGGCGGCCTGTTGCTCGGCTCCCTCTTTATGGCCACCGACTACACAACTTCGCCAATGAGCCGGAAAGGAAAAATCATTTTTGCCGTCGGCTGCGGCATACTTACTTTTGTCATTCGCCGTTACAGTTCTTATCCGGAAGGCGTTTCTTTTGCCATTTTGATTATGAATGCGTTTGTACCGCTGATTGACCGCTATACCCATCCGCGGATTTTCGGCACCGGGAGAAAATAAATGAAACCGCTGAAATCGTCTTTACCCAATATGATCCTGGCCTTGCTGTCCGTTGCCGTCCTTGCAGCTGCAGCACTGGGATATGTATATCAGATAACCAAAGAACCTATCGCCCGCGCCAAAGACAAAAAAACACTTGACTCCGTCAGGGAAGTCGTCGGCAACTTTGACAACAACCCTTTTGCCGAACGGACAGAAATAACAACCCCCGACGGTAAATATAAGCTGGAGTTTTATCCCATACGGGAAAACGGCTTACTCACCTCATTTGCCGTTAAAACTTTTTCTGACAACGGTTTCGGCGGCCGGATAGAACTCATTGTCGGAATATTGATGGACGGCACCATCATCGGCTACAAAGTCATTGAACAAAAAGAAACCCCTGGTCTCGGAACCAAAATCACAGAAAAGAAATTTGCCGACCAATTTGCGGGCATCAATGCTTACGATAACGTCAGTCTGAAAAAAGACGGCGGTACAATAGACGCAATAACTGGTGCCACGATCAGTTCACGAGCTGTCATCGATGCCGTGAAAAAAGTTATCTCCACCTACAGAAAATTTAATACGGGAGCAACTGGTCATGAGTAACTCCAGCTTTTCCAACCTCACCCGCGGCATCATTCGCGAAAACCCCGTTTTTGTTATGATGCTTGGGATGTGTCCAACATTGGGCGTTACCACTTCGCTTGAAAACGCGCTCGGCATGGGAACCGCCACTGCCTTTACGCTGGTTCTCTCCAACAGCGTCATTTCTCTGGTAAAAAATTTCATCCCCTCAATGGTACGTATCCCCTGCTACATCGTCCTCATCACCACTATTGTCAGCATTATTGATATGCTGATGGCAGCCCGCCTGCCAGCTCTGCACGAAACACTCGGCATCTATATTCCGCTGATTGGCGTCAACTGCATCATTCTCGGACGGGCGGAAGCCTTTGCCTCCCAAAACAATCTTTTCCAGTCCGTGCTTGACGCACTTGGCATGGGGATCGGCTTTACCCTGGCGCTGGCGCTGCTCGGCTCTGTTCGGGAAATTATCGGTGCAGGTAGCCTGCTCGGATACAATTTCATCAGCGAACAAGGAACTCCTGTTTTACTGTTCGTCATGCCACCGGGCGCTTTCCTGGCGCTGGCCGGACTGATTATGCTGTTCAACCGTCTGCGGGGAGCAAACAAATGAGCATTACCATGATTTTTATTACCGCCATTTTCGTCAACAACATTGTCTTGTCTCAGTTTTTGGGCATCTGCCCCTTTCTCGGCGTTTCAAAAAAAATCTCCACTGCCATCGGCATGGGACTGGCGGTGATGTTTGTAATGACCATTTCTTCCATAGCCACTTACCTGATATACTACCGGCTGCTGGTACCTTATCATCTGGAATTTATGAATACGGTAGTCTTTATCCTGGTTATCGCCGCATTGGTACAAATGGTTGAAATTATTCTGAAAAAAACTTCTCCTGCTCTCTATCAGGCTTTAGGGATATATCTGCCGCTGATCACCACCAACTGCACCGTCTTAGGCGTTGCCATTCTGGCCGTACAAAAAGGTTTTTCTCTCTCTCTTTCCGTTTGTTTCGGACTAGCCAATGCCGCCGGTTTCACTTTGGCCATAATCCTGATGGCCGGCCTGCGTGAGCGAATTGCCCAAAATACCGAGGCTCTTCCGGCCTCCGTCCGCGGCGCGCCAATCGTGCTGATAACCGCCGCCCTCCTTTCTATGGCATTCATGGGCTTTTCAGGCATCGGAAATTAAAAAAAGAACCAAACAAATCACTCATCTGGTTAACCAATCATTGTATTCATTGGGCTTCAGAACTTTCCAACAAATTTCAGAATATTGTTATCAGCTGATTTTTGCCCCACAGAATATAGCCCAATGCATCCACACAATACACTGCTCCCCTCTCTTCTGCAAGATACCTGATAACTTTCAAATTCTTGCTAAAATAACCGCCGCCCAACAAGAACATCGCCAAATTTGAGCGGAATATGATTAAAATGCATCAGACAGAAGGTATCGCCATCGCCAGGAAGAAAGGTATGTATTCTAAGAAACGCTGTAAAAAACTTTCTCTGTCCCAACAGAAAAATCTGAAATAGGACATTGCCAATAAAGTTCATGTGTGCAAAATTTTGAAAAAATACGGCATCACAAAACCAACCTGTTATCGGTATAAGGAAAAATTGGCTATATCGATTTATTTAATATTTTTTTTGAGGCCACATTTTACCAATAATCGCTTAATAGGCATCTTAATGGTATATTTCAGTTTTTTCAAAAAACACAGAAAGATTAAAAGATAAAATTTAAGATAATGATGGTAGGATTGAGTATATATCCAAAAACCAGCTTTTTCATAAGAGAAATGATACTTAACATTAAATTGCCGAGGCAAAACATGTTTTTCAAGAACAAGCCATCGTTCTTTGTTATAGACATCAGATGAAAGTTCTCCGCTTTGTAGATAAGGATGATATAATTTGAGATAGTTCTTGAGAAACACTTCGGAGAGATTGTAATTCCCCATAATTGATGGGCATATCACAGTGCAGAACGGTTGTGCGATAACACGAACACATCTTTTATCACTAACCATTTTTAATAAAACAGCTGTCTGGGATAGTTTTGTATCTGCAAAATTCTTCATATAAGGAAGGTATTTTTTATCTTCTTTCCAAAAACCTGTTCCTCCAATCCAGGAGGAAGCAAAAGAAACGCTTTTTACAAAGTCATCTATTGTCTGGCAACTTTTATCCATATAGGCTTTATTATTTAGAAAGAAAAGAACAGGCTTTTCTGTACGGTTACGTTGTATGATTTGAACCATTTGCGCCAATGCACCTGATATAAAAAGCAATGTATCATTACAGAGCTTAAGAAACTCCCCCCGTCCGTATGATAAAACCAGCGCAAAATTTTTATCATAGATATTTTCAGTATTTCGAAAATACCTGATTTTCTCTCCATACAAAGAAACGTATTTTTCAACGACTTCTGGCGTATTATCCTCTGAGCAGTTATCGGAAATCACAATTTCTACATCGTTTGTATTTAAGAACACATCTTCGGTTGTGAGTTTTCCCAAAGTCACATCCAAAATCCCCGCCCGATTACATGTCGGTATGCAGATAGAGAGTAAAGGCATTTATTTTTCTAAAAAACTTCTCAATTACTTAATCTATAAACTATACTTCTTTTCAGCACATTGTTTTTTATGTGTCAATTTATAAATTTTCTTTTTCCAATATAAAGGGAAGAATATACGGCAAATTTTGCTGATAAAAATTATAATAATTTGAAAAAGACTACATCTGCCGATCGGTTTTAAA
>CAYXBH010000020.1:0-8184 GCA_964463185.1 uncultured Azospirillum sp.
CTGTCTGAATATTTGATGATTCTGCCGATCACGTAACGCAGGTTAAAAACCCGGACGTTCGGATTTTCCGTTTCCAACCGGTCTTTATATATGCTCAGCGCGTCCATCTGCGGAAAATCGTCTTTGCCGTAGACACAGGCTAGCAGATCATATGTCAGGCGTTTGTCTTCGTCCTGCAAAATATCGTAGGCAACCGAGATTTTCTGGAAATGTTCCATCGCGTCTTCTGCCTTGTTATAATCGGGATGCCATTCTTTGGCACGGTCGCGGTAGTTGAGCTTAACCGTCCGCGCATCAGCATCGGGTGCAACTTCCAAAATCTGGTAATATTCCAAGGGGTCACGATTGTACATTTTTTTCATCCTGTAAAATTTTTCTCGCAATTTCTATGACATCGGTGGCCGCTTCAGAAGTCGGATAACGGCTGATCAGTGGCATCTGACTGCGAATCGCGTCGCGAACCCGCGCATCCCGGCGGACAATTCCCAAAAGCGGCGGAGAAATTTTTAAAAAAGTCTGGCAGGCTTTGTACAGAATGTCGTATGTCTGGCGCCCTTCACGCAAAGAATCGGCTTGGTTGACAACGATTTCGACCCGACATTTGGGATGTTGCATTGCCAGCAACTTAACAAAAGCATAGGCATCGGTTAAAGCCGTCGGTTCATCGGTGCATACGACAATCACTCGCCCCGACATCCCGGACAAGATGCGAATCGGATTTTCCACTCCTGCTCCCATATCAAGAATCACTTTATCGTAAGCTCCCGACAAAAGCATCAGGTCTTCTGACAGAATCTGCAACCGGCCGATCGGCATTGACGCTAACCCGGCAGAACCGGAACGGCCGGCAATAACGTCAAAACGGCATTTATCGCAATAATAAACCACCTGGTTTAAGGTTGCGCTACCGGTAACCACGCTGCCGAGATCGTGCGGCACCATCAGCCCCAACTGGATATCTATGTTGGCCATGCCAAGATCACCATCAAAAAGTAAAGTTTTTTGTTTCAGCCCACTTAAAGCGTGAGCTAAAGTAATCGAAAACCAAGTTTTGCCGACACCGCCTTTACCTGAGGCTACCGCAATCATCCTGTTTTCCTGCCGGAGGCGTAAACTGCGAGAAACAGCCGTTAAATTGTCTGCAAACATTTTCGCTATCCTTTTATGCCAGCAGCAACTGCGCCAGCGAAAGATTATCCAGCGGCATCAGTCCCTTGGAAACATGAGCTGAAACGGATGCCCAGCCGAGTTTGAACCCGCCCTTAACGGCGGCTGTCAAAACACCACCGATCCGGCGACAGAGGTCCAGCTTGGTTGGTAGCAAGCAGGTAACGCCCGCTGACGCGAACAGAGCCGCAGTTTCACCGGCGTCATAGGCATTAAACCCTGCATCCATGGTTAAAATCGCCTCTCCACCGGCAGCTTTTATCAGCCCGGACAAGCGTTTGAGTTCAGTTTCGGAAAAAGGATTAACCCCGGGCGTATCCACCAATACCAGAGGATATTTTTCACGGGCACGGAAAACTGTCGCAGATAGTTCTTCCGGTTCCCAAACTGTCTGAAAATCCGCTTTCAAAACAGAGGCAAAAGACTGCAACTGCGCATTGGCGCCGGCACGCACGCCGTCGGCACTGATCAGAGCCGACGGAATTTTGCGAAAACAAGCCAAAGCCGCCGTTTTGACCAAAGCCGTTGTTTTGCCACTGCCCTGAAGACCGGCGAACAGTTTGACCTGGCCGCCGCCCAATATGTCATAGGACAAAAACAAATCGTCAAAGACGGCAGTTAAAATACCGGTATCGTCTTTTTTACCACTTTGCATCGCTTTTTGCCGGCAGAGCGCCAGCAGCTTTGCACAGGCGGCCGTCCCCGCTTCGTGATAATCGAGCCGTTCGCGGATTGCGGCGTCGCTGTAAGCAGCGGGATAGACCTGCGGAGCATCGCAGGAAAATTCGATTTCGTCATTTTCGACTGCCGCCACCAGCTCACTGCGGCCGTCCGCCGCTTGCGAGGTGGAAATAATCACAGCTTCAGGCCCCAGTTCTTCTTTTACCCGGCGGATCAGCCGGATCATGTCTTCGTCCACGAATTTTTTTATCCGCATTTATTTTCCCCATTTTCCAAAATCTGGGTTATGGCAACGCCAAGCCGGCCGTTTTCAACCATCAATTCGCCTTTGGCGACGACATGACCGTTGACGCAAATATCGACTTCGTCGCCGACTTCCCTGTTCAGTTCAAGCACGGCGCCGACCTCCAGTTCCAGCAGCCGGCCGATGGTTAGGCAGGTATGCCCGATGACAATTGTTACTTCTACCGGCACCCCGGACAAAGCTTCCAAATCTTTCATATCAGCCATTCCATTCTCCTGTCAGCATTTTTTCCAGCAAACTGATTTTTTCCCGACTGTCAAAGGAAACCTCCCCCTGTTCCCAGACAATCCGGCAATCGGCTGGGGCAAATGTTTTGTCCCTGTGCAGCACGATACGTCCGTCATATCCCCGTCGCCCGGCTTCTTCTGTCAAAAAAGGACGAATACGGACAAACATTTCCGGAGCAAGATAAAAATCAAGAACTTTGTGCTCCCCCACCGCCGGAAAATTATCGGCAATGAAACGGCTGACAACGGCCAGACTGTTCTGTTCCAAAAGAGCTGGCGACAATTCTTTTAAAATCATTCTTACCAGTTTTAAGGTGTTCTTCTGTTCTTCGGCAAGCAAAATATCCAGCTGCGCACAGATATTTTCGAGCAGACGGGCATCATCTTCCGCCCGGTGTGCATGCTTGTTTAACGATAAATCAAGTACGACCGGCGCTGCGTCGTCCACCATGACAAAATTGTCGAACTCAAACTGTTGGCGGGTCATCCGTTGCGTCCTCCGGGCATTTTTTGTAAATGGATTTTGCCGGCTGCTGCCAGCACTTTTGCCTGGGCGATGATTTCATCCTGAGCCGTTTCCACATCCCTCAGGCGGATGGGCCCCAGAGCGGCCATTTCCTTTTTGACATATTCTGCAGCCGCCGGCGACATTATCGCCAAAAACCGATTTTTCAACCTTTCCGAGGCTCCGCGGAGCGCTACCGCCAAGCGTTCAGCCTCCACCTCATCAAACAGGTAGCGGATATCGTTGTTGCCGACGGCATTAAAATCTTCAAAATTGAACATCCCCGCCTGCAACTCACCGGCCAGTTCGGGATCCGTTTTTTCCAAAGCAGATAGCAGGTCTTTTTGCCGAGCAATACCTGTATCCAAAAACAGATAGCGGGCACTTTCCCGGCCATCGGGAACGTTTTCAGCAAAATCCCGTGCTAGGGTTCTTTCTATTTCCGCCGCCACCCCTGGCGCAATTGGCGCGGACGAGGCCATTGCCGCCAAAATTTCCGCGGCAAAAGAAAGCGGCAGGGATGCAAGCACTTTTTTTGCCGTCTGTCGGTTCAGCCGCAAAAGGACATAGGCTGCGGCAGCCGGACATTCACCGGCAAGATAAGTGGTCAGTTTTCCGCTGCCTGCATGTTCCAGTTTTTTCCAAACGGAAACGCTGTTTTTGCTGTCAGCGGCGGCGCCGATATTTTTTCCCCGGCAGAAACAGCGGCCAGCACAGAAGAGAGCTGCCCCACCGATAACCAGCAGTAAAAATGTTACCCAGCCGGCAGCCGGTGTTTGTCCGTCGGAAAAGAAACGTACGTTTTCGATTTGCAGAATATCGCCACGACGCGGTTCAAAGCCGATGACTGGCGCAATCAAAGCGGCCATTCGGGAAAGCTCCGCCTGGGTCGGCGCACGACAGCCTTCCACAACGCAGATATTGTCAACCAGCACCAAAACAGACATTTTCCTTACTTCGCCGCCGCTCCTGACTACACTGCGGCGGTATTTGTTGATCTCGTATTCCACCTTGCTGGCAAAATTGGCCTGCGCCACATAAGACCTCAGCACCTGCCCATCGGGATCATAGATTTCTTCGCTGGTGGCAACGGTGTCATAATCGATGTCGAGCCGCACTTCCGCCCGCACGCGGCCAGAGCCGGCCAAAGGTTCAAGCAGGTTGACAATGCGACGAGCAAGTGCTCTTTCTTCCGTCCGGCGAACAGCCTCCCTGTTGCTGGTGACACCGTTGTTTTCTTCCGCAACAAAGGAGGACCGGCGCATATTTTCCGCCGCCAGGAGAGCAAACACAACCAGCAGACCAGCGGCAAAACTGACTGCGGCGGCTCCTAAAACCTTGTAAAACGAGCATTGTTTTCCGGAATGTTTCAACATTTCCACCTGTTTTTTTATATTTCTACTTTAAAGCATACCTTTTTACAACCATCTGTTAAAAGCAAATTTTTCAGATATTCACAATCTTTGCCAGAGAATTTTTCAATTCTTCCTGTGCGTCCTCGTCGTTCAACCGGTGGTCAGACGATTTCAGTAGTTTCAGTTCCACCATCGGGGACGCCGCCGCCCGTACAAAATCGAGGACATAACGCCAGGGTAGGCTTTTGTCTTTCATCCCCTGGATAAAATGTACGG
This sequence comes from uncultured Azospirillum sp., assembly GCA_964463185.1. Classification (GTDB taxonomy): domain Bacteria; phylum Pseudomonadota; class Alphaproteobacteria; order RF32; family CAG-239; genus JAFUYI01. The sequence goes on from CAYXBH010000020.1 coordinate 4,516, forward strand.
GGCAGGCAAGTGGCCAGCTGTTTTCTTCTTCCGGCAGGCATTCCGCCATGGCGGTATCAATAAAACGTTTGATTATCGTATAAACAAAATCACCGGTATCAAAAGAAAACTTTCCTTTTTGAGCTAGTTTTTCCTGCTGTGTGGCAGTTATCAGCCCGGAGAAACGGTTGACGAAATTGGGCGCTGGTGCTAGCCCGATTACGCCTTTGACCCGTTTGGGACGTTCGATTGCCGCCAACAGTGATAGCCAACCACCCATCGACGAGCCGACGCAGACGACATCGTCGGTTATTGCCTCGTCAATAACTTCCAGCACCTGCTCTTTCCAGATTTTGAAATCGGCTTTTTCAAAATTGCCCCGGTCTGAGCCGTGACCAGCATAATCAAAACGGAACAAACCGGCGCCCAAGTCAAGACAAAAACCTTTGACCGTTTCCGGCTTTTTGCCCCAGCAGTTAGAACAAAAACCGTGCAGATAAAGTATCGTCGGACGCCCGTTTTTTGGCAGGATATATTCAAAATCTGTTGCAAAGCCAGATTTAAAAGTGTACTTTGGCATCAATAAAAACCTTAGGAAATAATTTATAATTTAGAGAGGATTATATTAAGAAAATGTCTAAAGGTAAAGAACAAAAACCGGTTATTCTGCAAGTGTTGCCAGAGCTTGACCACGGCGGGGTAGAAGTAGGGACGATACAAATTGCCAAAGCCCTCAAGCAACACAACATCAAAAACTTTGTCGCTTCCGCCGGTGGCCGGATGGTGCATGAGCTGGAAAGAATAAAAGTGTTGCATTTTACCTTGCCGCTTAAAACCAAAAACCCGTTTAAACTTTACCGGAATTCGCTCAAACTTGAACAGATCATCAGAGAAAACGGCATTAACATTGTCCATGCTCGTTCGCGTGCGCCGGCCTGGAGTGCCTATTGGGCGGCCAAACGTGCTGGGATTAAGTTTATGACTACCTTTCATGGCACTTACGGACTGGGGCCGAAAGGAATCAAAAAATACTACAACCGGGTGATGACTTACGGTGAGCTGATTATCGCCGTATCCGACCATATTAAAAAACATATCCTCACCAACTACAAAATTGATGAGAGCAAAATCCGGCTAATTCACCGCTGCGTTGATATCGAAAAATTTTCGCCAGTGGCGGTTTCTCAGGAAAGAATTATACGCGCCATTCAGGATAACCACATTCCTGAAGATCTGCCAATTATCACTCTGGTCGGACGACTGACCCACTGGAAAGGGCAGCATATGCTTTTGGATGCGCTAGCAAAGATGAAAAACCGCGATTTTTTCTGCCTGATCGTCGGGACTGATCAGGGACGAGTCAAATATACCAATAAGCTGAAAGAACTGGTGGAAAAATATAAGCTTGAAAGCAAAGTCAAGTTTATAGGGCAAAGTTTTGACATTCCCGCACTGCTGATGGTTTCCGACATCGTGCTTTCTACTTCCATTGAGCCTGAGGCCTTCGGCCGAGCGGCCATTGAAGGACAGGCAATGGGCAAAATCGTGATTGCCTCCAATCTCGGTGGCTCGCTTGAAAACACCATTGACGGCATTACCGGAAAACTGTACGAAAGCAGCGATCCTCAGATGCTGGCCGACGCGCTCGACTGGGCGCTGGTGCTGCCAGAAGAAGAAAAGAAAAAAATTTCCATAGCCGCCATCAAAAACGTAAAAGATAATTTTACAAAACAGATTATGTGTGATAAAACGATAGAGGTTTATAACGAGTTGATCAATGTGGACTGACAAATTTTAATAAATAAAAAGGAAAAGATAATGGTTGCTATTAAATTGCCGGATGGTAGTGTGATGAATTTTGACGGCACCGTTTCCGGATTGGAAATTGCCAAAAAAATCAGCGCCGGTTTAGCAAAAAATGCTTTAGCGGTAAAGGTAAACGATAAATTACAGGATTTGAATGAAATCATCACTACCGATGCAACCGTAACCGTTATCACTGAAAAAGACAAAGAAGGGCTCGCTATTCTCCGCCACTCGTGTTCACACGTTCTGGCAGAAGCTGTCAAAGAGCTGTGGCCGGACGTACAGGTTACGATCGGGCCGGTAATTGAAAACGGTTTTTACTATGATTTTGCCCGCAAAGAACCGTTTACGACCGAAGATTTTGCAAAAATTGAAGAAAAAATGCATGAAATCGTCAAGCGCGACGAAAAGATCAGTCGCAAAGTGTTGCAGAGAAATGAGGCGATCGACTATTTCAAATCCATTGGCGAGCATTACAAAGTCGAACTGATTGAAGATCTGCCGGAAAGCGAGATTATTTCTCTTTATTCGCAGGGCAACTTTACTGACCTCTGCCGTGGCCCGCACGTTCCCTCAACCGGAAAAATTGGTGGCGCTTTCAAGCTGATGAAGGTGGCCGGCGCTTACTGGCGGGGCGACTCCAACCGCGAAATGTTGCAGCGTATTTATGCCACCGCCTGGGCCAATAAAAAAGATCTCCAGGAATATCTGACCATGCTGGAAGAGGCGGAAAAACGCGACCACCGCAAATTGGGGCGGGAAATGGATCTGTTCCATTTTGAGCCGGAATATGCACCGGGCGCGGTTTTCTGGCATGACAAAGGTTATAAAATTTACCGCAAACTGATTGAGTATATGCGCAACCGTCAGGAGCACAATGGCTACATCGAAATTTCCACTCCCCGCGTGATGGATCGTGTGCTGTGGGAAATTTCCGGCCATTGGGACAAATACGGTGCCCACAACTATTCCGGGCAGACGGAAGACAAAAAGTGGTTCTGCATCAAACCGATGAACTGCCCGGGTGGCCTGCTGGTTTATAAACAGGGTATTAAATCTTACCGTGATCTACCGTTGCGTGTTGCTGAGTTCGGTAAAGTCAACCGCTATGAGGCTTCCGGTTCGCTGATGGGACTGATGCGGGTGCGCGAATTTACCCAGGACGATGCCCACATCTTCTGCACCCCAGAACAGATGGAAGAAGAATGCATCACCACGCTGAATCTGATTTTGGACATTTATAAGGATTTCGGTTTCGAGGAAGTTAAAATCTATCTTTCTACCCGGCCGGATAGCATTTACAGAATTGGCTCCGACGAAATCTGGGATCTGTGCGAAAACGCGCTGGCCAATGCGTTGACCTCACACGGCTACAAGTTTGAAATCAACGAAGGAGAAGGTGCTTTTTACGGTCCAAAACTGGAGTTTATCTTAAAAGATGCCATCGGTCGCGAATGGCAATGCGGTACCATCCAGGTAGACATGAACCTGCCTCAGCGTTTTGATATTTCCTATATCGGCGAAGACGGCGAAAAGCATCAGCCAGTTATGCTGCACCGCGCGTTGTTCGGCTCGATTGAGCGTTTCCTCGGCATTTTGATTGAAAACCATGCCGGCAAATTACCATTGTGGCTATCGCCGGAACAGGTTGTGGTGGCGCCGATTGTCAGCGAATTTGACGTCTACGCGGAAGAAGTTGCGAAAAAATTGCGAGAAGTCGGACTTTATGTTAAAACCGACCTGCGCAATGAAAAAATCAACTACAAGATCCGCGAGCATTCGGTTGCCAAAATCCCCGTCATTGCCGTTGTCGGTGCCAAAGAAAAAGAGAACGGCACGGTTACCATCCGCCGGCTCGGTTCCGACAAACAGGAAGTGATGAAG
>CAYXBH010000020.1:8284-13291 GCA_964463185.1 uncultured Azospirillum sp.
GAACGGCACGGTTACCATCCGCCGGCTCGGTTCCGACAAACAGGAAGTGATGAAGATTGACGAATTTGTCAGCGCTTTGAAGAAAGAAGCGCAAATGCCACATTTGCACGAGTAGTTTCTTATTTGCAAAAACCAAACTCCCGTCAAATCGGGGGCTTTTACAATTCGGTTGCAGGTAGAACACAAAAAAGCAACAAGCATAGAAAAACGTCCGGATGGGCGTTTTATCTATTGCTATAGTAGCTTTCGCGGCTGGGAAGTATCCTGCTCCTGTTTTTTGGGGGCAGATTTCTTTTTTGACTGCGGACGATAGCCCATCTTATTATCAATGTAGCTGCCCAGGTCGCTGCCAAAGGTCTGTCGTATATACTGGGTCATTTCACTCGGCTTTTCGCGGAAAGTTTCCGCCGCTGACTGGGCTTGCAGCAATTCTTCTATCTTCAGGATTTTTTCCAGCGCATCGCGTTTTTCGGCAGCACCTTCCGCCCCATATACCGAAGCAATGTTAAACCAGATATATGCCTGATATTCGTTTTTCTGATAAGAAACACCGGCAGCTAAAATATCTCCCAGTTCCGTCATCGCCTGGATATTGCCCTGATGAGCCGCCTGAGACAGATATTTGACGGCATTACCATAGTTGCGGGGAGTACCTTCCGCATTTATATATCTCTGCGCCAGTTCATACTGCGCCTCATCATAAGAAACCGCTGCTTGTTTTATCAGCTCAAAGGCTTTGCGATAATCTTTGGCAACGACAAAACCACGGTAGTAGGCGTAACCCATCATATACTGGGCGGTAATGTTCCCGCTTTCGGTCGCCTGTTGCAGCAATTCCACAATCCGGGTATTGGAAACGTTGCCGGAAGTTGCCGTCAGGTAGATAAAGGCCAGATTGATGGCCGCTTCGCCGTTCCCCAGCCGGGCAGCTTTGTCAAACATCTCCACGGCTTTGTTTATATTTCGTTCGGTACCGATACCGCTGTAATATAAACTGCCCAGATTGTTAACTGCGATTTTATCTTCCTGGGATGCGGCCATCGAGTAGTAATGGAAAGCTTTTTTCTCGTTGCGTTCAACCCCGTTTTCCCCGTAGAGGTACATATACCCCAGCGTCAGACAGGCATCAACATCACTTTCTTCCGCCAGGCGAGTCATCCGCTCAAGAAAATTTTCCTGCGGTTCATCAGGCTGTTGACGAACTGAAAATTCTTCCGTCTTTTTCTTGCTTTTTAAAAAGGAAAAATTGAGGAAAGAAAAAACGCCTTCGTCATCAACTTTGACTTTTTCTTCTTCTTTCTTCTTTTCCAGGGCAACCTGGTGTTTGAGCTCTTCGGGAACAGAAGCGTCTCCTTTTGCCGTTTCTTCCCCGAACAGATCTATCAGGGACATATCATCATTCGCCGCACGGACAGGAAACGAAAACAATAAGCAGAAAGTCAAACCAATAAAAATTTTCGACATCGTCAAAATCCCATCACTAAATCTGATAACAGGTTTTATAATATACGAAAATTCAACTTGTTCAAACTTTTTATGCAAACTTTTCAGCGTGTTTTGAGAACCTTGTTGAGCACGGTTTTTTGCCTGACTCCTTTAATGTCTTGTAGTTGCTTGCGCCCGGTATAAATATTTTTTCCGGCGGATCCCTGTGCCGACGTTTTTCACCAGTTTAAAACCTTGAGCATCTTTCTGATTTGCCGTTTTTTACAGCCAGCTGCTTTCAAAAAATGTTAAATCCCTATTTATTTTTGTTCGACAGACAGTTATAATGCTACCGTTTCAGCAAAAGAAAGGACTAATCATGCCGGCATTTGAGGCTCCCGTTTATACGTTGAAAGGAATTAAAATCCGCTTTGGCAGCAAGCAGTTGTTTGAAGACGTGGAATTGTACATTAACCGCGACGACAAAATTTCGCTGGTCGGCAGAAACGGCTCCGGCAAATCGACGCTGCTGAAAATCATTGCCAGCATTATCGAACCAGACGACGGGGAAATTTTTATCCAGCCGAATACAAGAATCGGCTATATGTCGCAAGATGCTGACCTGACTGGCTTTACCTCCCTGCGTGAGGTGGTGGCTGACGGACTGGACAAGCACGATGGCAGCGAAGATTATAAAGTCGATATGTGGCTGAAACAGCTCAATATTGTCGGCAATGTTGACCCAGCAACGGCATCCGGCGGAGAACGACGCAAGGCAACCCTGGCCAAAGCTTTGATTGGAGAACCGGATATCCTGCTTTTGGACGAACCAACCAATCATCTGGATCTACCAACCATTGAAAAACTTGAAAAAATTATTGCTGGATATGCTGGCGCAGTTGTCATCATCAGCCATGACCGGCGTTTTCTGACTAATGTGTCGCGTACCACCTTCTGGCTCGACCGCGGCACACTCCGCCGCAACAACAAAGGTTTCGAATGTTTTGAGGAATGGCAGGATCAGGTGATTGAACAAGAAATCATCGCACAAAAGTATTTGAACAAAAAAATCGCAGAAGAAACTGAATGGCTGCACAAAGGCGTTACCGCCCGGCGCAAACGCAACATGGGACGGCTTCGCCGGTTGATCCAGCTGCGGCAGGAAAGAAAAGAACAGGTTCGGCAGATCGGCTCGGTCAATATGGATATCGAAAACACACCATGGCGATCCAAGCTAGTTATTGAAGCCAAGCATTTATTTAAATCTTTTGACGGGCGACCGATTGTCAGCGATTTTTCCACTAAAATTATCCGCGGCAACAGAATCGGCGTGGTCGGCCCGAACGGCGCTGGCAAAACAACACTGATTAAACTGCTGACCAAGAAAATGGCTCCTGATTCCGGCTTTGTCCGAATAGGCAAAAATCTTGAAGAGGCATACTTTGACCAAAACCGTTTTTCGCTTGATCCCCAAAAAACTTTGTGGCAGACCCTGTGCAATGAAGGTGATCATATCTGGGTGCGTGGCTCCTACCGCCATGTGGTCGCTTATCTGAAAGACTTTCTGTTTACTCCGGAACAGGCAAAATCGCCGGTCGCAGCATTGTCTGGCGGTGAAAAGAACCGGCTGGTGCTGGCCAAGGTTCTGGCTCAGCCGTCAAACTTTCTGCTCCTGGACGAGCCGACTAACGACCTTGACATGGATACACTCGATCTCCTGCAGGAAATGCTCAGCGACTATAACGGCACAATTCTGATTGTCAGCCACGACCGGGATTTTCTGGACAGGATTGTTACTTCCGTTATTTATATGAAAGGCAACGGTAAAGTGGAAGAGTTTGTCGGCAGCTACAGCGACCTGACCGAACATCTGAACAACAAATCGGCGCCGGTAGCTGTCAAAAACAAACCTGCGACGGCAAAAAAGAACAGAGAAAACAAACACGGCACACTGACCTCCACCCGTGCCAAACTGAGCTACAATCAGCAGCGGTTGTTGTCCATGCTACCGGAAAAAATCGCCACAGCCGAAAAAGAAATGGAAGAAATTAGAGAGGCTTTGGGCGATTCTGACCTGTATCAGCGGGATAGGGAAAAATTTTCCGAACTGAGCGAACGATTGCAATTGCTTGAAGCCCAAAAAGAAGCAGACGAAAACCAATGGCTGGAGATTTCTCTCCTAGCCGAAGAACTGACCAACGGCAAAACGGTTTAAAATTTAAACCGCTTACCAGCGGAGTTTGGAAATTACATAATCGGGATAAGCTTCTAGCATGTTTCCCAATTCTCTGGTTTTGGTAATGTCGGGAATGTACCCTTCTCCCAAAAAGCTACTGTGAACCCCCTTGCTAATCAGACAGCCGGAAATTCCTACTGCCGTGGCTGCCCGGATATCAGACGCCATATTGTCGCCGATCAGCAAAATCCGTTTGCGGTCAACATCCCCGAACGCTGCCAGCGCATAGTCAATAACCCGGACATCTGGTTTCCCTACGGTGATGATCCGACCGCCCAGAACGGCATATTGTTCGGCCACTGCGCCGGAGGCGGCAACCACCTCTTCGCCGACAACAACGGAAGTGTCGTTGCCTGCACATAAAAGCGGTAGCCCGAGGCTGGAGGCATGGCTTAAGACATCCAGATAATCTTCCACCGAGCGGCCGATAGGCAGACTACCAATATAAAGAAAATCCGCTTTTGCAGGATCAGACACCGCAACATAATCAAGTCCTTGGAAAACAGAAACATCGCCGACCTCGCCGAGGTTGAAATAGTTTTTGCCCAGCCCGGCAAAAGCCCCTTGCTCTAAGGACAGACCATAATGCAGTATTTCACCGGCCGTAACCGCTGCCGTCAGTAGACGGGGAGAAACACCGGCGCGGTGCATCTTGTCCGCCAGTTCTTCTACCCGGTAAGCGCTGTTGCTCAAAACCACGATTTTTTTGTTGTTTTTATATAAACCGGCAAGAGTCTTCACGGCTTCCGGAATAAAAGAAACGCCATCATGAAGCACACCGTTAAAACCGCAGAGAACAGCATCGTATGCATCTGTTATCTTGGAAATATTGACGATCGGTTTTATCATCTTCATGGAAAAACTCTCTTTGTTTTTTACATTGTTTCGCACTGTAACAGAGCATTATTAAAAATAATTTAAATTGTGCTTTTTTATCGTGGCTTGTGGCCGGACAAACGCATGATTACCTCGTTGGCAATCACCAGCCCGAAAATACCGGTTACTGTCGGCAGGGATCCCATCGTATGACGTGCCCTGCCGCCATCCAACAGTTTGTCTTCCATAAACAGCGCACCGGAAGACACAGAAACAACTTCGTCCGACGAAACGCAGACAATTTTTTTCAAGTTGCAGCCACGGCGCTTCAATCTTTTGCGGATAAAACGCGCCAACGGACAGTTGCGAGTTTGTTCAAGCGTTTGTAGTCGGATCATCGAGGGATCTGTTTTTAAGGCCGCTCCCATGGAGGAAATAAAAGGCACTCCTTTTTGCTGCAAAGCTTCCATCAGGCAACATTTGGGATTAAGCGAATCGATGGCATCAATAACCATATCGACAGGTTCTGA
>CAYXBH010000021.1:0-12908 GCA_964463185.1 uncultured Azospirillum sp.
GGCGGATACAAAGAACCTGGGATATGTCTTCCAGTTCCAAACCTTTTTTCAAACGTTCACGACAAAGTATATTACCGATTCTGTCAGCATCTTCGGCCAGTTCCAAATTCCGTTTTCCTTCTTCGGGTTCTTCTTTTTTCACTTTTTTTGCTTTTTTGGCTTCACTATCTTTTACCACGACAATAATCCTTCTTTGCTGCTATCTTTTTATTTTTGCCCCATTCAAACATACTTTTTAATAAATTTCAATACCGTGATCATAGGCATACGCAATTAATTGTGGACGCAATGTGTTCCGGGTCGCTTTCAACAAAAGCTGAACATAATCAGAAATTTCCGCCGTATTCAACGAACGGATCATGCTTTTCACCCGTCCAAAGGATGTACCACTGCTTGAGAGGTTTCTGTACCCAAGCCCGATCAACACCAGCGCCTCGATAGGATTACTTGCCATTTCGCCACAGACAGAGCAGTAAACGCCAGCAGCATCAGCCTTGTCGACAATCGTTTTCATCACATTTAAAAATGGTGCCGACAACACATCATATCGTTCGGAAAGTTTTGGATTTCCCCGGTCACAAGCAAAAATAAACTGCGCCAGATCATTGGTGCCAACCGAAATAAAATCGGCTTTTTGCAAAATATCATCCAGCTGAAATATAACCGACGGCACTTCAATCATCAGCCCAACATTAACCTTTTTGGGCACTGGTAACCCACGACTTTTGTCTTTTTCCAGCTCAATCATCAGCGTTTCCCTAGCATCTTCAAATTCGGCCAAATCAGAAATCATCGGAAACATAACATTCAGTTCCCTCCCCGCAGCGGAAATCAAAAAAGCTCTAATCTGCTTGCGCAAAATCGCCCGCCGGTCAAGTGTAATCCGAATTGAACGCCAACCAATGGCTGGGTTGGCTTCGCCGGCATAGGCCCAGTACGGCAAAAGCTTGTCCGACCCCACATCCAAACTGCGAAATATCACTTTTTTATCACCGCAACGATCCATCAGGCCTTTGTAGTAAGAAACCTGCTTTTCCACATCCGGCATCGTTTCAGAGGCCATAAAGGGAATTTCCGTCCGATACAAACCAACCCCATCGCAGTTGGTGGTTTCAATATAATCAAAATCCATCGGCAACCCAACATTGACATAAAGCCCGATATCCGTCCCGTCAAGCGTTTTGGCCGGCAGATTACGGAGTACCGCCAGTTTTTTCTGCAGTTCTTCCCTTTCGGCGATTCTTTTACGAAAATCCGCTTCTATCTGCGACGACGGATTGACGTAAACATATCCTTCGTTACCGTCAAGCGCCACCACCTGCCCATTCTGAATTTCCCCGAAAATACCTTTAATTTTCGCCAATACCGGAATATTAAGAGCTTTAGCGACAATAGCCACATGCATGGTCGGCGTTCCATCTTCCAAAATCAAGCCCCTGATCCGGTTATAATCATAATCCATCAGTTCGGCCGGCCCCATCGTCTGCGCAACGATAATAAGATCGTTGGCCTCCACTTCCGAAAACCGGTTATAATCGCCGCTAAGATAAGATTGCAGCCGGTCAGCCACATCGCGCAGGTCATGCAGTCTTTCGCGCATATAGCTGTCTGAACTTGCAGACAACCGGTTCCACATATCTTCATAAGCGCGTTCAACCGCCGCTTCTGCCGCCAGTCCACCTTTGATATTGTCAGCAATTTTGGAATACCAGCCTTTGTCTTTGGCAAACATCCTGTATGCATCCAGAATATCAACATGCTCGCCAAGCCCGAGTTTGGTAGAATTAAATTTATCGTCCAGATCCTCATTCATCTGGTGGTGCGCCATTTCCAGCCGGCGCAATTCTTTTTCCTTGTCTTCTGCAAAAATATTGGTAACCGACTGACGCCGGCGATGCATCACTGCCGTACCGATACCATACCCTTTATTGAGAGACAGCCCCTTAATCCGTTCTTTAGTTGAAAGTCCTCGGGATTTTATCAGTGATTTTTTATAGACAGTTACTTCTTCCGAAGCCAGAATTTCCGCCAGCATCATGGCAATCGTTTCAAGCAGTTCCACATCAGCTTCCTGTCGGTCTTTCTCCGCCGTATTATACAGCGCCAGCACACCGATTGTCCGGTTCCACCGCAAAACCGGCACTCCTATAAATGACTTAAAATCTTTTTCTTCCAACAGTTCCGGTTTGGAAACAAATTTTGGATACATCCAGATATTGTTAATAACAAGAGAACGTTTGCTTTCAGCCACTTCACCAGCCATTCCCTCATTATAGCGAAGTCGCAATCGCCGCAGAGGAGCCTGCTTAAATCCACAGGCGGCAAACAGCTCCAAATAACTATCATCAACCGTTACATAACAGGTTGCTGCATCAGCCTGCATTTTGGAGGCAATCGTTTCCAGAATGCGGGACAATTTGTCGGAAATATTGTCTGTCGACTTCATTATCCGCCGCAACTGTGTCAAAATACCAATAGCCTGTTTGATAGTCGGTGATTGCATAACATTTTCCTAAGAAAAAATTAACCTGATAACCTGCCGCTATTTATATGATTTATCCGCCCTTTCATCAAGTCCAAAATCACATCTTTTCAGCATTTTGTTAAAAACTGAGATAACAGTTGACTCCTTCCCGTGATTATTTTAATTTCACCGAGAAAAAGATATTTTTATTTATGACTTCATTTATGACTTCAAGGATTACAAAGATGGCAAACAATTATGTACGCGGGCAAAAAGACACCCGCCCTTGGGGCACTTGGGAAGTTCTTGATTGCGGGGACACTTTTTGTGTCAAAAGAATAAAAGTTACTCCCGGTTCCAAACTTTCACTCCAACTCCACCACCACAGGGCAGAACATTGGATTATCGTCAAAGGCTCAGCACTAATTACTTTGGGGGATGAAATCCTAACCAAAAAGACAGATGATCACATTTTCATCCCGGTTGAAACCAAGCACCGGATCGAAAATGCCACCGACAGCGACGTCGAATTTATCGAAGTTCAGGCCGGCAACAATCTGGACGAAAACGACATCATCCGCCTAGAAGACGTCTACGGACGGGTATAAATACCTCTCCCTTCTTGCAGACTGCCGAACGCGCCCCGTTTCTTTGGGATTAATGATTGACTATTCAGTCAAAATATAGATAATACGAGCAAGGTTTATTTTGGACGGACAACGAAAAATGAATTTTCTGGATTTGGGATTAAGCGAACAAACGGTTAAAGCAATTAATGAATGCGGAATTGAAAAGCCGACAACAGTGCAAATCGACGTCATTCCTGCCATTTTGCAGGGAAAAGATATTTTTACCATTGCACCAGGCGGATGCGGCAAAACCGTTTCTTATGTGTTGCCCTTAATCGACATTATCAGCCGTAAGGAAAAACAAAATATCTTGATCATAACCTCCGATTCGCAAAAATCCGCCACGATCTCCGACAAACTGGCTTCACTCAACCGCTTTCACGAAGAAAGCGAAGAAGATAGCGATGGAGAAAATGACAGCGACATCATCATCGGCTCGCCCGATCTTTTGCTGGATCTGGTTAAAGAAGAACAGATCGATCTTTCCAATATTAACATTCTGGTAGTCGACGACATTAATCTGATCAAGAAAAACAAGCAGATTAAAAACATGGAAAAACTGCTTGAAATGATGCCTGCCGACAAACAAAACATTGTCTACACCAATCGCCGTTCAAAAGAAACCCAAGACATTCTCGATAAGATATTAAAAGCGCCGGAAGAAATCAAGGTAGATAAAAATAAAGAACAGGAAGCGAGCCTTTCCGCAGTCGGCGAACCAACCGACAAAAATACGGTGCAGACCACCTCTTCCAAAATGCCAGTTTTGGATCCAGAAGCTCTGTCCCTGTGCGAAAAATACAATTCTTTTGCAGGAAAAGCGCCCAGATTTCTGCTTAATAAAGTTACTCTGGCTGAGTGACCCACTCCTTTAAAATCATCTTCCTTTTAATGCCGAACCTGCTTCGGCATTTTTTATCCCAGAACCAATCCCGGCACTCTTCCACCCCAACCGCTCCGCCACTCTCACCCATACCGAACGTTTTACGCTTTTTTAATATCCTCAAAATCACACGTCAAATGATAAGTACGCACATGCAAAAAAGCCGCCAGTTTCCCGACGGCTTTGGCTTTACGGCTTACACGGCCAGTTGCTACTCAACGGCAGGTATTTCTTCGGCAGAATTTTCCACTTTTCCCGCTGCTGCTTCACGCAGAGCCAGAATTTCTTTGTCATTCTGTGCTGCAACCCGTTTCAGGTTACGCAATACCGTACCAGTACCGGCCGGGATCAGACGACCGACGATAACATTTTCTTTCAAACCTGTCAGACGATCAACCTTACCTTCAACCGCCGCTTCGGTCAGAACACGGGTGGTCTCCTGGAAGGAAGCAGCCGAAATGAACGACTTAGTCTGTAGCGAGGCCTTGGTAATACCGAGCAGAACAGGATCCGCCTCAGCCGGAACACCGCCTTCGGCAACCGTCTTTTCGTTTTCGGCTTCAAAAACATCGCAATCAACCTGTTCGCCGACAAGAAAAGTCGTATCATTCGGAACACGGATTTCAACCTTGCGCAGCATCTGGGAAACAATAACCTCAATGTGCTTATCGTTGATCTTCACGCCTTGCAGACGGTAAACGTCCTGAACTTCCTTAACCAGGTATTCGGCCAGTTTTTCAACGCCCAAAACACGCAGAATATCATGCGGTGCCGGCGTACCTTCAACCAGCATATCGCCTTTCTTGACCACATCGCCTTCCTGAACCACCAGATGGCGTCCCTTCGGGATCAAATATTCAACTGGCTCGCCTTTGGAGGGAACCACGGTAATCCGTTGTTTGGCTTTGTAATCTTTGCCAAATTCGACAATACCATCAATATCAGAGATAATTGCCTGATCCTTCGGATGGCGGGCTTCAAACAGTTCGGCCACGCGTGGCAAACCACCGGTAATATCTTTGGTCTTGGAGCTTTCCCGCGGAATTCTCGCGACTACATCACCAACTTTGACCTCAGCACCATTTTCAACCGTCAGAATGGCGCCGACCGACAGGTAATAGCGAACTTCTTTGCCATTTTCAAACAGCACCGGATTACCTTTTTCGTTTTTCAGCATAATCCCTGGTTTGAGGTTAGCAGCATTGGCACCCGAGTGCCAGTCGATAACCACGTTATCAACCACACCTGTAGTTTCGTCAACGCGTTCTTCCAAAGATATGTTGTTGATGAGGTCAACCCATTCGACTCGACCGGCTTTTTCGGTAATAACCGGAATCGTGAACGGATCCCACTCGGCCACTTTCTGTCCTTTTTTGACCTTGGCGCCTTCGGCAACCAGAATCTTGGTGCCATAAGGAACCTTATGGCGCGACTTTTCACGACCATTACCATCAACAATCTCTATTTCGCAGTTACGCGACAGAACAATCATATGGCCTTCCGAATTGGTAACCGTATGATTGTTTTCCAGCTTCAAAGCACCGGCAAACGGAACCTCAACCGTCGACTGTTCAGCCGATTTGGACGCCGCACCGCCGATGTGGAAAGTTCTCATTGTCAGCTGGGTACCAGGTTCACCGATCGACTGGGCAGCAATAACACCGACAGCTTCGCCAATATTAACCGGTGTACCACGGGCCAGATCGCGTCCGTAGCAGGCGGCGCAGACGCCGTTCTTACATTCGCAGGTCAGAATCGAACGGATTTTAACCTGTTCGACACCGGCTTTTTCAACCACATCAACATCATCTTCGGTAATCAACTTGCCTTTCTTAACCAGCACTTTCCCGGTTTCCGGATGAACGATGTCTTCTTGAATAGTCCGGCCGAGAATACGCTCACCAATGGAAACAATGACATTGCCACCGTCAACCACCGGACGGACGATAATGCCGCGTTCGGTACCGCAATCCTGTTCGGTAACCACCACATCCTGAGCCACATCGACCAGACGACGGGTCAGATAACCGGAGTTTGCAGTTTTCAGAGCAGTATCAGCCAAACCTTTACGGGCACCGTGGGTGGAATTGAAATATTCAAGCACCGTCAGGCCTTCCTTAAAATTAGAAATAATCGGCTGTTCGATAATTTCGCCCGAAGGTTTCGCCATCAAACCGCGCATACCAGCAACCTGACGCATTTGCGCGGCGGAACCGCGGGCGCCGGAGTGAGCCATCATATAAACCGAGTTAATATAACCATTTTCGGTTTTAGAAATGTTTTTCATCATTTCATCAGCCACTTTATCAGTACAGGCAGCCCAAATATCAATAACTTTGTTGTACTTTTCACCTTTAGTAATCAAACCATTCTGATACTGCTGTTCAAATTCCTTAACCTGTTTTTCAGTTTCGGCCACCAGTTCTTTCTTAGCCTCGGGCACGATCAGATCGTCCTTGCCAAAAGAAATACCAGCTTTGCAGGCATTTTGGAAACCGAGCGACATCAGACGGTCAACAAACATAACCGTTTCTTTCTGTCCACAGTGACGGTAGATAATGTCTATGATCTCACCGATTTCTTTCTTCTTAACCAGGCGATTAACAAGCGAGAACGGCACGTCTTTATGCTGCGGCAGAATTTCCGCCACCATCAGGCGCCCCGGCGTGGTATCGACCAAACCGTATTTTTCTTCACCATCATCATTGATATAACGAATACGGCACTTGATTTTGCTGTGCAGATCAACCATTTTGGCATCAAGAGCCAGCAACACTTCGTTGTAATCAGCAAAAATTGAGCCTTCGCCATTTAAACCATCGGCATCATAGGTCAGATAATAGATCCCCAGAACCATATCCTGCGTCGGCACGATAATCGGTTTGCCCGATGCCGGCGACAGAATGTTGTTGGTCGACATCATTAAAACGCGGGCTTCAAGTTGAGCTTCAATTGACAACGGAACGTGAACCGCCATTTGGTCACCGTCGAAGTCGGCATTAAATGCAGTACAAACCAGCGGATGCAGGTGGATGGCCTTACCTTCGACCAAAACCGGCTCAAAAGCCTGAATACCAAGTCTGTGCAGAGTCGGCGCACGGTTAAGCAGAACCGGATGTTCGCGGATCACTTCTTCCAGAATGTCCCACACTTCCGGACGTTCTTTTTCAACCATCCGTTTAGCCGCCTTGATGGTGGTGGCATGTCCGTACAGTTCCAGTTTAGCATAAACAAACGGCTTAAACAGTTCCAGCGCCATTTTCTTCGGCAGACCACACTGCTGCAACCTCAGTTCCGGACCAACCGTAATAACCGAACGACCGGAATAATCAACACGTTTACCCAAAAGGTTCTGGCGGAAACGTCCTTGTTTGCCTTTGAGCATATCGGACAAAGATTTCAGCGGGCGTTTGTTGGTACCGGTGATAGCGCGCGAACGACGTCCATTATCAAACAGAGCATCAACCGATTCCTGCAACATACGCTTTTCATTACGGATGATGATATCAGGCGCATGTAGTTCAAGCAGACGTTTCAAACGGTTGTTACGGTTAATCACGCGGCGGTAAAGATCGTTTAAGTCAGAAGTGGCAAAACGACCGCCATCAAGCGGAACAAGCGGACGCAGTTCCGGCGGAATAACCGGCAGCACGTCCAAAATCATCCATTCCGGCTTGGTATTGGAATTGATAAACGCTTCAATAATCTTCAAACGTTTAACCAGTTTTTTGCGTTTGGCTTCCGAAGTATTGTCTTTGAGCTCCGCACGGATATTCTTTCTTTCTTCTTCCAGATCAATCGAAGCCAGAACTTCTTTGATTGCCTCGGCACCGATACCAGCACGGAAAGAATCTTCACCATATTCGTCGATTGCTTCCTGATACTGCTCTTCCGAAAGCATTTCATGCACCGAAAGCGGAGTTAACCCCGGTTCGATCACGATATAACTTTCAAAATAAAGCACGCGTTCAAGCGCTTTAACGCTGATGTCAGTCAACATCGAAATACGGCTCGGCAGCGACTTCAAAAACCAGATATGCGCAACCGGTGCGGCCAATTCGATATGCCCCATACGTTCACGGCGCACGCTCGAGAGCGTAACTTCCACACCGCACTTTTCGCAGACGATGCCACGGTATTTCATTCTTTTGTACTTGCCGCACAAGCATTCGTAATCCTTAACCGGGCCAAAAATACGGGCACAGAACAAGCCGTCTCTTTCCGGTTTGAAAGTACGATAGTTGATGGTCTCCGGTTTTTTGACTTCACCGTAAGACCAGGAACGGATTTGCTCAGGAGAAGCAATGGAGATTTTGATCTCGTCAAAAGCATCTCCGGTCGCCGGCTGCTGACCAAAAAATTTCATAATTTCATTCATATTTCAATCTCCACTTCTAAACGGCTTCATTCAGCAATTCGATGTTAAGGCACAGGGATTTGATTTCTTTAACCAGAACGTTAAAGGATTCCGGCACACCAGCTTCAAACCCTTCTTCACCGCGGACAATTGCTTCATAAACTTTGGTACGTCCGGCAACATCGTCGGATTTGACCGTCAGCATTTCCTGCAACGTATAAGCAGCACCATATGCCTGCAACGCCCAAACTTCCATTTCACCAAAACGTTGTCCGCCAAACTGAGCTTTACCACCGAGCGGCTGCTGGGTAACCAGACTGTATGGACCGACCGAACGTGCATGCATCTTCTCATCAACGATGTGGTGCAGTTTGATCATGTAGATAATGCCAACCGTTACTTTACGGTCAAACTTCTCGCCCGTACGACCGTCATAGAGCTCAATCTGACCAGAAGTCGGCAACCCCGCCATCGACAGCATACGATTGATGTCATCTTCGTGTGCGCCATCAAAAACAGGAGTCGCCACCGGAATACCATTCTTGACGTTTTTAATCATCTCGACTTTTTCTTCCGTTGTCAAATCGGCAATTTCACGCTTATACTGTTTTTCACCGTAGATCTCTTTCAGTTTATTGTTCAGTTCTTCCAGTGTTTTTTCGCCACGTCTGTACTGTTCACACATCTCGTTCAGCTGACGGCCGAGTTCTTTGGCCGCCCAGCCGAGGTGGGTTTCAAGAATTTGTCCGACATTCATACGCGAAGGCACACCCAACGGATTCAGCACAATGTCAACTGGGGTACCATCTTCGGTATAAGGCATATCCTCAAGCGGCAGCACGCGGGAAACCGTACCTTTGTTACCATGGCGACCGGCCATTTTATCACCGGTTTGCATTTTACGCTTGGTGGCAATAAAGACCTTAACCGTTTTCAAAACGCCTGGCAACAGATCATCACCACGCTGAACCTTTTCCACCTTGTCGTCAAAGTGTTTCTGCACACCGGCAACACGGGCATCAAAAGCCGCCGTAAATTCTTCGATACGGGCCATCACGTCTTCGTCTTTGACTACGATCTTGCGCCATTGTGAAGACGGAACATCGGCAAACGATTCTTCCGTCAGCACCGACTTCTTGACAATACCCTTCGGCGCGTCAACAACCGTTTGTCCGATCAGCATTTCTTTCAGTCGGGCATCAAACACTTTGCGGATAATCGCAATTTCGTCATCACGATCTTTGGCCAGTTGGGAAATTTCCTGTTGTTCAATCGCCAGCGCACGTTCATCTTTTTCAACACCGCGACGTGAGAAGACGTGAACGTCAACGACAATACCCTCAATACCCGGCTGAACGCGCAGCGACGTATCACGAACATCAGAGGCCTTTTCGCCGAAGATAGCGCGCAACAGTTTTTCTTCCGGCGTAACCGGTGACTCGCCCTTCGGCGTAACCTTACCGACCAGAATATCGCCGGCTTTGACTTCGGCACCGATATAAACGATACCAGCCTCGTCAAGGTTGCGCAGCGCTTCTTCACCTACGTTCGGAATGTCACGGGTAATTTCTTCCTGGCCGAGTTTGGTATCACGGGCCATAACCTCAAATTCCTCAATATGCAGAGAGGTCAGAACGTCATCACGCGAAACACGCTCGGAGAGCAAAATCGCGTCTTCGTAGTTCAGACCATTCCACGGCATAAAGGCAACCAGCATATTTTTACCGAGAGCCAGTTCACCCATGTCGGTACACGGACCGTCGGCCATAATATCGCCAGCTTTGACCACGTCACCGACCTTAACCAGCGGCACTTGATTGATGCAAGTATTCTGATTAGAGCGGCGGAATTTCGACAATTTATAAATTTCGACACCGACGCCACCGGCTTTATTGTCATCGGAACGGACAACAATTCGGTTGGCATCAACCGCATCAACCACGCCGTCATATTTACAGATGACCGTTGCACCGGAATCTTTGGCCACCGTTGCCTCCATACCGGTACCGACCAGCGGAGCTTCGGATCTGAGCAAGGGCACACCCTGGCGCTGCATGTTCGATCCCATCAAGGCACGGTTCGCGTCATCATTTTCCAAGAACGGAATAAGCGCAGTCGCAACCGATACCAACTGCTTCGGCGAAACGTCGATGAAATTGATATCTTCCGGTTTGTGAAATTCAAATTCACCGGCTTTGCGACAGGCAATGGTATCTTTCACGAAAGTACCGTCATCACGAACTTCAGCATTGGCCTCCGCAATAATATATTTGCCTTCTTGATCAGCCGACAGATAAACCACTTCGTTGGTAACCTTGCCGTTGACAATCTTGCGGTACGGGCATTCGATAAAGCCATATTTGTTAATACGGGCATAAGTCGACAGCGAGTTGATCAGACCAATGTTCGGGCCTTCCGGCGTTTCAATCGGACAGATACGACCATAGTGGGTCGGATGCACGTCGCGGACTTCAAAGCCGGCACGATCACGGGACAAACCACCAGGTCCCAAAGCCGACAGACGGCGTTTGTGGGTAATTTCCGACAGCGGGTTGTTCTGATCCATAAATTGCGACAACTGGGAAGAACCGAAAAATTCGCGGATAACCGAAGCAATCGGTTTGGCATTGACCAGATCCTGCGGCTTAACATTGTTCAAAACTTCCGAACTCATTCTTTCGCGGATAGCTCTTTCCATTCTGAGCAATCCCATGCGGTATTGATTTTCCATCAATTCACCGACCGAACGAACGCGGCGATTGCCCAGGTGGTCAATGTCATCAACTTCGCCGTGACCATCACGCAATTCAACCAACCGTTTGACAATACGCAGAATATCGTCTTTGCGCAGCGTACGGTAAGTATCGGGAGCGTCCTCAAACGGAATGTCCAGCGCGGTGTTCATCTTAACACGGCCGACCGACGACAGGTCATAACGTTCATTGTCAAAGAACAAAGATTTGAACAAAGCATCGGCAGTTTCGTATGTCGGCGGTTCACCCGGACGCATAACACGATAGATATCAAGTAAAGCCTCTTCACGGCTGTGGTTCTTATCAACTTCCAGAGTGTTGCGGATATAAGGACCAACATTCACATTATCAATATAAAGAACTTTCAGCTCGTTGATTTTGGCGCCCTTTATCTTGTCCAGCAGTTCCTGATCGATTTCGGCACCAGCATCAGCAACGACCTCACCGGTTTTCTTCTCAATTAGAGCACTCGCCAGAAATTTGCCGAGCAGCTGTTCTTCCGCCACACGGTAAAACCCCAGTCCTTCGTCGACCAGTTTCTGAGCCGCACGAGCAGGGATCTTTTTACCTGCTTCCCAAACCGATTTTCCAGTTTCAGCATTGATCAGGTCAAAAGCAAGTTTTACCCCGCGGAAACGTTCGGGAACAAATTTGCTTTTCCAGCCTTTCTTATCGGCGGTATAAGTATCAACTTCGTAGAAATAGCCGAGAATTTCTTCCTTATCCATTCCTTTGATTTCGGAACGACTCAGTTTTTTACCTTCTTTGGCCAGCTCTTTCAGTTTTTCTTCCGTTTCTTTGGAATAGAGGGAATAAAGGATCGAAGTAACCGGCAATTTGCGGCGGCGATCAATACGGGCATAAAGCAAATCTTTGGCATCAAATTCAAAATCAAGCCACGATCCGCGGTAAGGGATAACCCGGGCGGCAAACAGATATTTGCCAGAAGCAACCGTTTTGCCCTTGTCATTGTCAAAGAAAACGCCCGGTGAACGGTGCATCTGCGAAACAACGACACGCTCCGTACCATTGACAATAAAGGTACCTTTGTCAGTCATCAGCGGAATATCCCCCATATAGACATCCTGTTCTTTGATGTCGTGGATCGAGCGGGCACCCGTTGCCTCATCAACATCCCAGACAACCAGACGTAGGGTTACCTTCACCGGCGCGGCATAAGTCATATCGCGCTTAATACACTCGTCAACATCATATTTCGGCTCTTCAAGCTCATATTTAACAAACTCGAGCTCGCCGGTTCCGGAAAAATCTTTAATAGGAAAAATGGATTTGAAAACTTCTTCCAAACCGAATTCGCAATTTTTGTTTTCGATGAAATCGCGATATGACCCGGTCTGCACTTCTATCAAACTCGGCATTTCCGACACGGAGTCGATTCTGCCAAAATTCTTTCTTACACGTCTTTTGCTCGTATAAGATTCTTTCATCTTGTGTGTTTCCTCTATGGTTATAATTCTGCGACAATGCTATCAAACATGGTTGAATCCCGACCGCAGAAGGTTGATATGCTTTAGTTTTTAAAACGGAAAATCTCATCAAACCCTCGGAGAACAAGGCCCCTCTTGATGAGTTACAGATAAAATAATTGCATGCAATCGTTGCGATTCGCAACTAAATTCAGGCGGATAATGACTCACATTTATGATTCTTTCAAGCAAAAAACGCATCCGGCCGAAAATTTTCCCCTGTCTTTCCCTCCACGTCATGCCCGACCTCCTCCCCCCGTGTCATGCCCGACCACCTCTCCCTATGTCATACCCGACCACCACCCCTCTATGTCATGCCCGGACTTGATCCGGGC
>CAYXBH010000022.1:0-9141 GCA_964463185.1 uncultured Azospirillum sp.
GCCACGTTTACCTTCCGGCAACGGAGTGGGAACATCCCATTCCTTATCCGTGATATCATCGGCATAGCTGATATTATCCAGACCAACTTCATCGGAACGACGCAGTTTCAGGCAAATAATTCTCTTGCCATTACGCAGAACCATATCGCCAATTGCCTCAACGATAATCAGACGGTTGTTTGGCCCCTTGGTTCTGAAGCCAACAGGCACTTCAACCCGTTCGACAATCAGGGTTACAATCGGACGCTGGTTCATATTGAGAGCTTTTTCTCCCAAGTCTATATAAGTAAAGATATCGTCTCTCCATACGCGTTCCGGCGCAATTACAACATCATCGGGATTGGGAACATAAACTTCAATATCAAAACGGAACTGTGTTGGATCAAGAGGAATACTCTTTATCCAGTCATTTTTCTGGTTCCTTTTGGTAAAGGTGGAATCTAACGATCTGTTGCTGTTACCATAGTATTTGCTGGCATTCACCCGGCCAGACGAAGAGCTACTGCCGCCAAAGGTACCGGCACCGCTGCCGTCGATAACTTCGATATCAACAATGGCATTGGTCAACCGCTCGGTATTAACCCCCTCGCTGCGGACATAAAAAACATAACGGTTGCCGGAACGTCCAAAAACGATAATGTTGGTATCAACACCAACATTGGCCCCCTGACGAGGGTAGAGCAACAAAGTATTGGGCCCGGAAATCTGCCCGTCAAAAGTTGCGTTATCACCGATATAAATATCTTCAATCAATTCCCAGTCTGGAAAGTTCAGCAAAGTAATCATGCCTTCGCGCAGACGCAGCGGAAGCACCAAATCCGGCGACCAATAGTATTTAGAATAAGCAGGTTTACTCTGTCCCTCGCCAAGGTTTTGCAAAGGATCAAGCCAGGCGCTCTGCATCATGCCGAGAGAATTAAAACCAGCGTATCCCATATCCATCGCCTGATACTGCCCCTGGGACTGGTCGGCATTCTGATCCATACTGTTGATCGTTGCCTGAGCAAACGCTTCCGAGGCAAATACGACACCAAACAAACCTAAAATACTTATTTTTACAGACTTTGATAACATTATCTTTATCCACCTTATTTTACTTTGTTGTAAGTCAGCGAGTATTGGTAAACCGTAAAGCCGACCGGATTTTTCAATCTTTCTTTGTATTTCACCCTTTTATTGCGGTATCCGACTTTCAGGCTGGCCGTCCAGTAATTAATTTCAGGCGCAGCAGAATTCGGATACATATCACGGGTTTCGTATTCCACCTGCCAAATACCCGACCCGAGCTCGTTAACAGTCATGATCCGAACATCGCGAATCATCTGCCGTGACCGAATCAGCTCAAGTGCCCGTTTAGCCGTGTTGTCGACAAAATCCTTATAAACCGAGGAACTGGACATTTCCTCGATCATACCGCCCGGCATCCAGCGGGCCTCCACTTCAGGAATATCAAGATTAAAAGAACTGCGCAACAACACATATTCACGAACGAACACTTCTGTAATTTCTTTTTCATCCTCCACCTGTCGGTTGACTGGCTGGATATTATAAACCTGTTCTTCTTTGTTTTGGAAAGTAAGCAAAAATGGTTCGACGCGATAAAGAGGAATAACCTGCGCAATAGCCAGCAACAGCACAATATTGCAGCACAAACTGACCGCCGTGATGATAGCAAAAGCACGCGCTGTCCATAAATATCTTTTTTCGGCGACATTGGCAACAAAAGCATCTTGCGAAGACGTCTGTGTCCCCTGCCGACGTCCGCGATTAGCCAAAAGACGCTGATTTTGATTATTTACCCCCAGTTGTTGTACCATACCGGCAACTTTCTTTTAGATTGCTTCGATAAACCAGTCAGGCAGCGTTTTCGGCAATTCAACTTGCATACAGGCGCAGGGCGAAAGCTTTAATTCTTCAGATGCGCGACCAATACCAACAGGCTCTGGTTCATAAAGGGAACCGAACAGACCACAGGCGGAAAGCAACATAAGAATCAAGACCAACATTATGTTTTTGTACATCGCGATATCCTCTTTCATAATAAGATATATTGAAATTAAACTTTTTTTTCACAAAAGTCTAACACTTTTTAAATAAACTGCGTCTTGTTGCTGTAATCGTGTTAACTGATTAAAAAATTTATAAAAAATCGACTTCGCTTTGTGAATATCTGGTTACGGTAAAGCCAAGAGGATTCAATAATCTGCGTCCCATAAACATGCGCTCGGGGATAAAGTAGGAAGTAACCGAGGCCGTCCAGTAGTGAACTCTTAAAAACAGCGCACCTGTTTCAGGGTTGCGGCGACGAGCGGAAACCTCGTAAGTTTTGAAATCAACTTTCCAGACAGGGCTTTTATCTCCACCAACTCGGCCGATGGAGATAATTTCTACCTCCTGGCTGATCTGATTGTCGGTAATTTCTTTCCAGACACTATCCCTGTATTTGCTGAATTCCGAAAAAACCTGCGGTGATGACAAATAATTCACCAAACCGCCGGCATACCACCGTACCATCATCTCACGTCTGTCGTTGATGATGGTATTGCGGTAAAGGACATACTGACGGACAAAGATTTCCATCATCATCTTTTTGGAGGCCATATCATGAGCAATCGGCTCATAACGTACAATTTCGTCAGAAGACCTCTGATCAATAATCAAAAAAGGCTCAACCGTGACCCGAGGTGCCAGATTAAACAAAGCAAGTGACGCCGCCACGAACAAAAGCAAAGAAGCGGCAGAAGTTACAATAAAGAAACGGGAAAGCCAGAGGTAATACGTCATCTTGGCACTGATCTTTTCTTTTTCCTGACTGTCTATAAAGTGATACTCGTGTCCCTTTTTATCGGCAATGGCCAGTATTTTGCTGCCTTCTATGCTTTTATTGAGTTTGTTCATCTTTTACTTTCTTTAATACGCAACGCAGAGTGGGGTTTCGTAATTGTCTATTTCGTCACGGAGAGCATTTAACCCTTCTTCCTGAGATTTTTCCAATACATCCATATTGGCTTTTTCGCTGATAATGGTCTCGGTCAACGAACTTCCTGCTGCGGTCGAAGTGTTCAGGTTGACAATGGCATCCTGATCCTGAACCAGCGCGGCACGGGTATTTTCCACTTTTTCATAGCGCTCTTTAATGACTTCGTTGGAGTAATTTACCTCCGAAATTTTTGAAGCAGCCTCTCCGACAAGGTTACTTTTGTATTCTATCAGTTTATTTCGAATATAAGTATACTCCTCATCATTGGCAAGATTAAAGTCATCGGCAATGCTAAATCCGAGTTCACTCAACATTTCTTTAATCGAACTTCTGATGTCGTCTATGCTTAGCTGCAACTCATCAACATTTTTGCGGATACTGTTTTCTTTATCCACAAAATGCAGGAAATTACCGATTTGATTATTGGCATACATTGCTTTCTGATATACGTTGTCCCGGACTTCGTAATCAAGAGTTTCATCACTCTCAGCTTCTTCTTCCAGCTCCGACATACGTTCGTATACGTCGTAGGCTGTTCCATTAAACTGCAGCTTCTGATTTGTGTAGGCAAGCAAGGTTCCCAGTTCACTTGGAGAAACGGTCGCCGGTGTTTCCTGTGTTCCTGCACTTACACTCTTCTCCAACTCCAGATCGGTAATTGTATAGTAAAGCGTTCCTTTGATGGATATATCCTGGCAGGTTGGAAGTTTTGGTGAAGAAACCGAGCTAACGAGATATTGTCCGTTGGTTTCGACATCTATTGTATAGTTGTTAAGACGGCAGGGATATAAAGTTCCCCTCATAAAATATTTGCTTTCTCCGCCCTGTTCCAGCAAAGACATCAGATCCAGACCTTTTTCGACAAAGGCATCATCGGCAAGCATTTGTTCCCAGATCCCCGGAATTTCCCCGCCATATTCGAGGAATGCCGATTTGCTGACTACTCCGCCACTGGTTTTGTTCATATTTTTATAATCTGTTGTATCAAAATGAACTATGTCACGCGGGGAAGGATAACGTTCAAAATCCGGCGCTTTGGGAGCCGCAAAATCTTTAGCTCTGGCAACTGCCCCGACAAAATACTGGCTATCTGCCGTATCGCAGGCAACCGTGCTACAGATATCGGTCGTAATTGCTGAAGTCAGAGCTCCTGACAGCGTGGAGGCGATGGAAGAAGCGCCGCCATCTCCAACGATCAACATCGCTGGACGGATAAACTGCGTGCTGGGCATACTCTTCAGATCATTAATCAGTTCGCGGTGCCGACTGACAACTGCGGCATTGCTTTTTTCCTCATAGAGGTCATCCCCTAAGGCATACATATTCTGATGCGCCTGCTCAATCAGTTCGACGGCATAGTCTCTGACATCATCGATCAATCCGTCAGCATCGGAGGCAATACTGCTCAATCCCAGGCTGTCAATATCGAGTTCTTTAATTAAAGAAACCAGTGTCTGTGCCTGACCGCTGGCGGCTGCAGCAGAAAATTTTGTCTCGTATTCCGCTTCAACGACTGTTTTACGGCTTAAATAATCTTCTTTGATTGCTGCGATTTTTTCATCAATCTCTTCAATTTTTTCATTTAGTTCATCACGCTGTTGCTCATATTGTTTGACTTCTGCTCTCAGCTGCGTTGCCAATGCCGTCGCATTGACAGCTTCTTCGCTGCCTTCGGTGAAATCATTTTGATATACTGCGTATAAAGTCGAACCATCTGCGGTTTCGCGACTGTTCATCAATTTCATATTGTTATAGGCACTCTCCGCTTTGGCATTGCCGCTGGCGGCCGCAGAATCGGCCTGACTGATCTGATCGTTCAAATCACTGATTTGGGAAGATACTTCATCAAGTTCAACCTGTAAATTCTCTTTAGCGGACTGATACGATGCCAGCGCGCTTTCTTCCGCTTGATCTACTTTTGCCAAAGCGGCTTTCTTTTCCTCCACCAGTTCGCTGTCGGCAGAAGACGACGATTTGTTCTGGCTGATATAAGACGCCAACCGCTGAAGTCCGCGCTGGGTAGAACTTTTGACCGTTCCGTCTTCCCGGTCGTCATTGATCAGTTCTGCAACCTTGACGGCAACATCGGTTAAATCCAGATTGCGGATATATGTTTTCATATTTTCATATTTGGAATCGATATATTGATTATAAAAACTTTTTTGATCCTGCCACAGGGGGTACGGATTGGAGGCTTTTCCATATATGGGACTATCAGAATTTTGATCTTCCGCCAAAATTTTTGCAGCCTCGGCACCAATTTGCCAGGCAATCAGTTCAACTTCACGGGCGGCATCGGAGAACTCTTCCGCCTTACTGGGGGTTGCCAACACATCACTATCCGTTATTTGCGATACCTGTCCGCTAACGTTGTCCAGTGACGACAAATCGCTGTTGTCAAATTCTGTTCCATAGTCAAGAGTGGCAAAGGAATCTGTATCCAGGCCGGCACTTTTATCCGCGTTGGCAACCTGAAAAGCCGCTACTGCCCAGCCGGAGAGCCCCGTCCTGGTATCGTAATCGGTTGGATCAGCCGGTGCTGTCTGGGCGCCATACCAAACCGTTTCCGGCTGGCTGTAACGACGCCCCAGATACTGGACAACGCACTGATCGGAAGTTGCTACTGCTTCCGCCGCTTTGGCGTGCATCTGTTCAAATAATTCATATTGCTTAAAAATATTACGATAAGAAGGCAACAGGCGAATCGTATTATGCGCTTTAAGAGCGCTGTTTAATAATTGTTGCGCCTCGGAAATATTTCCCAAATCTTTCAGTTCGTTTTCATTACCGGCCATCAGAGATTTGGCTTCCGGTGCTTCGGGAACGGCAAAGTTCACTTCGGTATAGGACGTGAGGGCAGATGAGTTTTCTTCTTCGTCTTCGCTTTCATCTTCATCCGCAGCTGTACTGCCGCTTACAAACTGAGCCAAGGCTATGCGGCTGCGAAAATAACGTGTGGCCGACGACACTTTTTCTTCTGTTTTGCCACTTGTTGTTTCTTCCTGATATGGCGCCGGCAAAATTATTCTGCGGTAAATGGCTCGGGCAACGTAGTACTGAGAATATATCGCCATGACCTCTTCGGTAATTTTTAAGACGTCGTTCATTTTTTTGTGGGCAAGATACAGGTTATAATAGTTCCCGTTTTCATCCGATGAGGACATGGAGCCGGCATTCCCCCCCGAAGGAGCAACTGCATCTTCCGCAAAATTGTCTATTTCCGTGCGCAAGCTGTTTAACTGCTCCTCAAGTTTACGAGCGGCTGTCTGCGCTTCAATCATTGTATCGTAATAAAACTCGACTGCTTCCTTTTCATAAAATTTATTTATCCTGGGATCGTTTGACGGGTATTGCAAAAACAGTTCGTTTACAGCAGCCTGAACAGCGGCCGGATCATAGATGTCAACCGATGTATCTTCGGTAAAGCCTTTTGTTCCGGGTACTTTTTCAGCGGCATTATTTCTTTTGACAAAATAAGAGGAGAGACTGGCTTTGTAACTGGTTACTTTTTCTTTGCCATATTTGATTGCTTCATCGGCCGCCGTCTGCAACTGTTCGACAACCGGCATAGCGGCTCCTGCCGCGTCGCCGGCAAAATCGAACGAAGTACCAAATGTCAACTGAGCACGGGCTGGTACTCCCAGAAAGAGCATACCTGAAACCAGCAAGAGGCTATGATAGAAAGACTTTTTTGTTTTCATTGCCTTACTCCTTTGTTTCCGTCTGGGTCTCTGTTTCTTCCGAGGCCGAGGCGGTCATTGTCTTTTGACCGTCAGTCAGTATGGCACCGCTGCCTGGCGTAATTTTCTCTTCCAGCTGATCGAGCTCTTCTTCTTGAGCAGAATCTGATGCTTCCAGCTCTTCGTCCGTTGGCGGTGTATAACGGTAATTATCAAAACTGAAATCTCCGGCTGCCTGCACAGGATCTGCCGCTTCAAACTTTTCGAGTGCCAAATCTTTTGCGATGTCCAGCTGCAGCTTTTGCAAGAGAAGTTCGGTATAATTCAAAAGCGCTTTGATGTTATCCGCTTTCATTTTGACCAATGTACCGACGGCACCGCCAAGGCTTTCCAGCTCAGCCGAAGAAACCTGATTTTCCAGTGCCTGTTGGTTGTCTTCGTAGACTGTCGATTTCAGCAACCCTGCCCGACCACTTGTGTTGGCAAGTGTCGTAAAATAGTTGGAACGGTAAATTGCCGCATAAGTCGCCGCAACGTGCGTATCAACTTCCGTATCTTTGGCCGGCAACAAAGTTTCAACAGTGTTGTTTAGATCTTCTGTCGAATCGTAGTCGCTGCCAATGCTGGTAATTGATGATATCAGTTCGTCCGCTTCGCCTTTCAAATCGCTGATTTGATCACTGAGATTACTTATGCTCTGCTCCGCATTCTTGCTTATTTCCCGGGTTTCTTCCACCAGTTTTTTTGAGAGTTCGTTCTTTTCTTCTTCATTTTCCCGAATCTTTTCCTGATACTGTTCGGCATTCTCCGGATCTTCTATAATTTTCTGGGTTAGCTCACGGGTATTTTCATCCAAAGCTACAATTTTGGCGTTCGTTTCTTTTGTTTTGGCAACAACTTCAGATGCAGACTCTTCTCTGGTTTTACTCTGCTCTGCCTCTATTTCACTTATTTTGCCAAGTATTTCGCCTAAATTATTTAAACTGGTACCAGCATACTCGCTTTTCAATTTTGTATAAAATTCATAATATTCTTTAGCGCCCTGGCCATAACTTATAGCAGTCTGCAAAATGGACGATTGCTGTATCCCTTTGCTTGCTGTTTGCGAAACAGTATTTACATTTGAAGAAATTTTGTTAGCAATGGTACTAACATCTAACTTAAACGGCGGCAGAGGAAGAAATGCCTCGGCCGAAAAAGAAAGCAAAAGAGCGCAAGCTGCCACAAAACACAGAAGTTTCTTTTTCATTGCTCTTCTCCTTCTTCATCTGCGCTGACTTCTCCGCTGAGCAACAGGGCTTTTTCTATCAGGTAAAGTTCATATATGGACGACTGCATATCCCAAATATGCGCTAACCGACGGGCATTTTCCATTGCTTCTTTGGTGGCCGCCGATTGCAAAATTTCACGACTGTTTTCGGCAGTTACCGGTGTATCGTCACCGCTGTTTTCGGCTCTTGTTTTAGCCATATTGGTTCGTAAAGTTAGAGCGTAGGCATATATCCTGCTTAAGTTTTCCCGTCTGATGGCATCGGTCGTGTCTTTGGTTGTGAAATATGTGGCATCCTGATTTTTGCTTGTATACTGGGGAATCATGTTTTCCTCTACAGCCCCCTCAAGCTCTTTGACATCTCCAACTTTCTCCGCTATCGAAGTAATCATTTTGACATCGACTTTCTTTTCGTTTGTTATGTTACTGGTTACTTCTTTCAACGGCCCAAATTCTCCCTGACGGATGGCATTGAGTTTTGCCTCAACTTTTTTAAGCTCTTCTTGCACGTTTTGAGCTTCTTTTTGCACGTCTTCCAGTTTGCTGAGAGTGGTTTCTACGGCCTCAAAGTCGGCGTATGCCCAACTACCGCCGAGCAATGTGAAAAGCAATGTCCAGACCAGTAACTTTTTCATCGCTATTCTCCATCTGTGGATTCATCCAAGTCTGAATCACCCAGCACATCTTTGCGGGCAGCACAAAGCTGTATTGTCGTTTCAAGAATCAATTGGGATGCATAATTCATTGAAATACGATTCAACAGCAACTGCGTCTGATAGTTGCTCATGGCGATTACCGTAAGATCGCCGCGGATATCCGTCGAATCTGCCGCAAGTTCATCCTGTTCGTCCAGAGTATCGCTGTAATTGGCCGCTTCATATTTTGCATTGGTTGCTTCCGCAAGCAACGCAATAACGGCATTGTATATCATCGTCTGGCAGTCTTTCATACTTAATGCCGAGTCAAAACTGTTGTCGGCGTTGTTTTCGCGAACAATTGTTTCCATACATTCATTGCGCACATCGGTATCATTGATAAATGATTCCGGCGTAATGCTACAGCGCTGCGCCATCGGCACAATATAAACTTCGTTGATGTAGCTGTTGCCAACGCCGTTGTCGCTTTCGGTACTGGCAAAAGCCATCTTTTCGCTAAAGAGGAAAGTGCTGCTTGATATTTTTTCTATTTGTGGCGATACACGAAATTGTTTT
>CAYXBH010000022.1:9241-12804 GCA_964463185.1 uncultured Azospirillum sp.
AAGGCTTTCCGTGTTATCGGTGTAATCGTCATAAACACGGTTGGCCGAACTCATGGCTGACAGGCTAGTGGAAGATGATGTCGCATTTGTTGAAACACTTGTTCCGGAGGATGTAACAGATACCGATGTTGTTTTCAAACTCTCTGTTGTCGCCTCGGTGGTTGACTGTGTTGTCGTTTCCGTTGTTGTCGTCTCTGTGGAAGAACTTGTCGTCTGGGCAGAAGAAATGCTGTCCATAACTGCCTGGTAAGCATCTTTTTGAGCCTGAATTTCGGCTTCGTATTCGGCTTTGGCCGCTTCGACCTCTGCTTTGCGTTCGGCTACTTTATTTGCGAGGTTAAGAGCTTCCTGAACTTTGTCGCTATACACCGACTGAAATTTTGAAATAGACGCTGCGGCATCGCCGACAATGGTGTTTAATTCGCCGACTTTATTGGTGATGTCGCTAATTCCTTTCAGATTTTCAGTGCCATTTTTAACAATACTGACCGTTCCGGCAATATTCGCCGCATCAATGGTCGGCAACCCGGCGCGGGCATTTGCCGCTATAAATAAACAGGCACTCGCAATCATAGTGCCGACACCAACACGCTTTACATATACCATACCACCCTCCGTCCTGGTCTTATACATGTTTAATAATAACAAAAAAAAACTATTTTATAAATCTCTTTTGTGCCAATCAAGCAAGATTTAAATATTTTGTAACAAAGTTATCTTCCCCGTATTGCTTAATCAGTTCTTCTACCAAAAGTACATTCTTACGTCCTGAGTTGTACAGTTTCAGATAAGGGCCCAAACCGCTCAGATTGACATCAAGAATAACAGATTCCTCTGTCGCCGGGCGGGAAAGCAGAATGGCATAAGGAAAATCCCTGTATGTCTTGCCGAAAATAAAATCTATTTCGCGTTGGTTTAATTTCCAGCTGGCATAATCTTCCGGCATTCCCTGTGGGTTACGGAAAAAGATAATTGTCTGGCACTGACCGCGGATAACACCGCCGACGCCCAGCTGATCGATGATGTCCGGCTGTTGGAAGGCACACAGATAGGCCTGCCGTTTTTTACGGCCTTCGCGCAGACCGATTTCAAAATAGTCACGGAACATCGGGTGTTTTAACATCGGTGCGGTTTCATCGATCATAATCAGAGCGGGAACGCCGGTTTCGCCGGTCTCTGTCTGAATACGGTGCATGATGTAGCTGATGACGGCCGGAGCCAGCGTATCATCTTCGAAAATATGGGTAAAATCAAAAGCAATAAAGCGTTTTGAATGCAAATCCAGACTGTCTTTTGTGGCATTAAAGATATTGCCGTACTGATCTGGATTGATCCAACGGTAGAGTTCGCGACGCATATTGCCGGTCGGTGAAAAACAACTCTTATAGAGATTACTCATCACCCTTTCTTCCGGCCGCAGATAATCGAACGCCGTTGTTACAGCACGGGAAATTTCCTTTTCGGACAATGCGTCTTCAACCATAGTGATGGACT
Organism: uncultured Azospirillum sp.; assembly: GCA_964463185.1. GTDB lineage: Bacteria > Pseudomonadota > Alphaproteobacteria > RF32 > CAG-239 > JAFUYI01. The sequence goes on from CAYXBH010000022.1 coordinate 10,736, forward strand.
TCATCCAGCGGCAAAGGAATGCCCTGTTGGTTTTGTTTGGCTCCGTGTCAAACGGGTTTAACGACACGTTTTTTTCATCACCATCAAAACCGACATACGCTCCTTGCACGGCACGGGTAAAGATCTCGGCACCACGGTGGCGGTCAAAGAAGAATACTTTCAGATCCTTGTGGCGCATCGCCTGTCCGGCCAGAAAGGTCAGCAAAGTCGTTTTACCTTGTCCGGTCGGACCGATAATGCAGCAGTGCGCTACGGCTGCATCTTCTGATGAAACATGAAATTGGAAACGATATCCCGCCCCTGTTGTGGTGCGGAAAATGCTGATAGCTCCCGGACCCCAGTCGCTCTTGTTAAAGCCTTCGGACGGCTTATCAAAAGAAATCGCCGTTGCGGCAACCCGGGACAGATAGCGATATGTCCGAGGGTATGTATCGTAGGTCGGGAACTGGTTAAAGAAAGTAGCCTGGCAGACCCAGCCCTCGCGAACAGGTGTTACGCCGAACAAACGGCAAATTCTCTGAACTTCGCTTTCGGCAAAATCTATTTCTTCCAGGCTTTCACCTTTTAAGACCAGCGTCATCGCATACTCGGTCAGAGCCTGATAATTGGCATCGCTGTCCTCAATGGAGGACAGAGCCTCGTTATATTGGGCAATAACATCGCCGGAAAAGCTGGTCAGTCTGGCCATATTGGCCTGTTGCAGAAGCAGCGCGCGGGCGTTGGACTTAAAAAGAGGCTTAATATTATGCAGCATCGTCAATTCGCAGTCGATTGCCAAAAGCGAGACAATCATTGACTCGTCCATAAAATCGCCGGACGTTCTCAGCCCCATTGTGATGGCATACATCTCTTTATCGCCGGAGAAAAATTTTATAACACCGTTTTCTCCGGTAAAATGAATGTGATCAGCCGTCAGAATTTCATTAAGCATGGCTCCTTCCGCATTGCGGACTTTCGGTTCCGGCTTGGAAACAGGACTGCAAATACGACTGAAAACAAAGAACGGGCTATCTTTGGGTTGACTGTCTTCACTCTCAAACATGGCGCGCACGCCATATTCGCCCAAAATCGCAATCAGGGTCTGCGAGGCATAGTTCAAATCTTTTAAGGCATCTGGCCGGTCGGGCACCGAAATGACGATATAGTGAGAATTGCTGTACACACGGTTCAGCGTACTCTGCCAGGTATAGGCAACCTGCTCCAGCAGCGGATTATCAAAAGTACCGATAATTTCATCAGGCGGAATCTTTTCCCGCAGTGTAATGACACGGCAAGTTATCTGCAGATCAGACATATTGTCGATCCACGATTTGCGCGCCTCTTGCATGGATATATTTTTTTCTTCCGTTGCAAAAGCCAGATCCAGACCTTCAACTTTAAACACGCGAGCAAAAGAACCATTGTAGCAGCGGATTGTCATGCCATCGGCCATCAATTTGTTAAAAGGCAGGAAATCTGCCACTTTGGATTCACTCGGTTGTGGCAGAATACTACGTCCCAATTTGGTTACCCATAAACCGGCAAACGCCGCAGCCGAAATAAAACCAATCGCCGCGACAATAACTTCTTTCGCACTCAGTCCCTGCACAAAAGTGCTGAAAAAATCAAAATCAGGGTACAAATTTATTCCCCTTTGTCTTATACAAATTTTTGGTTACACGATAAGTTTGGCCGAAAGCCTGGATCATGCTTGAAATGTGGGGTTCTTTGGCACCCCAGAGGACGATCAGCCCATGTACCAGCAGGATGCTGGCTACAAAGATAATCGGGTTAACCTCAAACGCACCGATCGACACAAACATAATCGGAAACTGGGTACCGAGATTAAGCAGCACCGGCAAAAACGGCCCCCACAGGATTTTCGGGGGATTGGCTACGGCTTTTAATACAGGCTCACGCATTTTAATCCATTCCTTCTTTTTTAAGATTCTACAAAAAAAGTTTTTTTTATGCAACAAAAAAGCTTGTATCAACAAAGAACAGGCAAATCCTGTTTTTATCTCCAATATTTTATAAAACACTCTGTTCCATAAAACATAGTGTTTTTGTTTAACAATCATTACACCATG
>CAYXBH010000023.1:0-12790 GCA_964463185.1 uncultured Azospirillum sp.
TGCATGTGTTAAGCCTGCCGCCAGCGTTCGTTCTGAGCCAGGATCAAACTCTCATATTAAATTTAATCCTGTCTGTCATTACTACTCTAAAGAATTTCTTCTAGGTTCCTTAATATACAGACTTATTTCTCTTATTCTCAAGATTATACCGTCCGCATATCCTCTAGCTTTGCTTATTTACTCTATCTTATAACCACAACCACTAGGCTGCCCCCGCATCGATGCGTCCCCGCCTCAACGCCGGTGAGTGGCTTTATATGATACTCTCTCATATTTGTCAATATAAAAAATATTTTTTTTATTACTTTCTTTGTATCGTACTTGTAATGTGTTGAATAAATATAATTTTTTCTTTCATCCTAATTCAGAATAGGTTCTTTTCTGACGGCTCTGAACCTGTGTTCAGGAGTATGTATTATAATGTATATGTATATAGTAAAAATTTGCGTCAAAAGCTTTTTTCTTTATTGTTTCCTGAATCTTAACATTAACTTTGTATTTTATAGTATATTTTGCTATACTTTCAGGAAAAATAACTTTACGGAAATTCAGATGGCTTTTACTTTCTTTACACTTGGCGGACGACAATTTTGGGAAGACATTTACTTTTATCAGAAGTGGCGAATCCAGCGGAACTACCTTACAAAACGTTACCGTCTTCTTGACACCTGGGACATCCGACGGGAGAGCGGGAGCTTTGACAAGTGCTTGAAAACACTTAAAAAATATATTGATATTTTCCAGATTCCTTTACCTAAGAAGAAAGCGATTCTATTTTTGCACGGATTGGGAGGCAACAAAAATCAATTCAAAAAAATGATGGCCGCTCTGGAAACCGCGGGACGAGCAGTGATTTCCATCAATTATCCCTCGACTCGGAAAGATTTTAACGCCCACCTCCGGCAGTTGCTTTTACTGACGACGAATCTGACGAACACAGAGGAAATTTCCTTTGTTACTTACGGAATCGGCGGGCTGCTGATACGCGCGCTTCTGAACTCTCCGGCCATAACCACCAAACATTTCAAAATCGGGAGAGTCGTACAGATTGATCCTCCGAATCGGGGAAACCAATTTTTGGAAACGGTTTCTGATTTTAAAATTTTGTCATTTATCTTGGGACCTCTGGTTAAATTCGGCAACTTACGAAAAGCATCGAAGGTGCCTCAATTCCCTGAAACAACAGAATTCGGAATTATAACCACGCGGAATCCGCTGATCACAATTTTGCGAAATATTCTACCTAAAACCTGGCAGCGAAAGATTTATCGTCCTGGCGATTCTTTTCTGGCTGGAAACAAAGGTATGACAGAAATAAAAATATGGCACCCGAATCCGCTGACGGATAAAAATGTGATTCGTGCCTGCCAAAACTTTTTGCAAAGAGGGCGTTTTTAAAAATGCAAAAGTATGGAAAAAATAAAAAAACTGTAACATTCTTTTATGCTTTTTTATGATATACTGGCAAAAATGGGAGTAATGTATATGAGAGCTGTTTTAATAAATCTTGGAATTTTGCTCGCCTTTGTAGCAATGTATTACTTTGATTTTTGGGCTCTTTTTACATTCAAACACGCTACGCTTTACGCTTTCGGGCTGGTAATTATTGTGTTGCTGATCGGGTTAAAAGTATTAGGTAATCCCTTTGGGAAAAGGAAATGACAATGACTGAAAAATTGAAAAAACAATTGATTTTTGGGCTCCTGGCATGGGGATTATTTGCATTTTTACCGAATACCGCTCATGCGCAGATCATCAACTGGAGTGCCGGTAGCGTAAAAGACTTAGCCGAAGAGGTCTCGGCTCAGGCAATACGCAGCCAAGGCCAAGCCGGCGTGGATAAAGCCATGGAGAGCGCCGGTTATTCATCTTCCAATGTACGCGCCGTAACTTCAGAAGAAATAGCAGCCAAGGAACAGGAGGCCGACCAGATCAATACAAGGAAAGAACATTTGACCGGTGCAACCAATGCGGCGGTTGCACGATGGAAAGGCTCGCAGAACGCATTAACTGGTGCTTGGAACGTTGTTACCGGAGCCGCAGCTGACTTATTCCGCACCTCCGATCAGATTGAAGAATCTCTTCAAGATTATCTGACTGCCGATAATGCCGACAACATTGCCGCTGCAACTAAAGCAGCCGCCGCTTTAGATAAACAAAACGACGATCGTGAAACAGCCCAAAAGGCCGTTGCCGTTTATGAAACAACAGACGGGCAAAAAATATATATGGACGCTAATCTAAAGACCATCGGCGGGCTGATGGACGGCTGTATTCCGCTGCCGCTTAAGCTGGAACAAAGCAAATCGTGCATTTTGTGCCCGCTGTTTGTCATTTTGTTTAACACTGCACAAAGTATGAGCGTAGCGGCGTACGATGCTCTGGCCGAAGGTTTCAAAAATCTGCTGCTGATTGGTTTTGCGTTATATGTTGCCTATGTTACCCTGAAACAGGTCAGCTCTTTTACCAAACAGGACGCACCAAAATATATCACCGACCTGTTGACTATGAGTTTTAAAGTACTGCTGGCTTATCTGATTTTGGCCAATGTTTCCCAATTATACTCCCTGGTTCTGGAGCCCCTTTTAAGTGCGGCAATGGAATTTGGCGGTGCTTTCCTGTTCCGTAGTTCCGATAACAGTAACTCATTTATGAGCTGCACGGCAGCAACAACCATTGATGGAGCCACTCTGGTCAGCGGTTTTTACAGCAATTCGCTATTTGCAAAAATTAACTGTTTTGTAGCCGCAGTTCAACAGGAACTGGCGGTTGCCTCTTCCATCGGCAGTTCGATGATGTGTGTTGCCCAAAATGAAGCCCAACACTGGTTTGGTCTGCCGGACATGACAATGCTAATCAGTGGTGCCCTGATCTGGGTATTCAGCTGGCTGGTTACCTTGGCTTTCGGTTTCTACCTAATTGATGCAGTTATCAGACTCGGGATTATTGGTGGGCTAATGCCTTTCCTGATTGCCGCCTGGCCGTTTAAACTGACCAGTGGATATACTAGCAAGGGTTGGGCTATGTTCCTGAATACATTTTTCACCTTTGTTTTCCTGGGATTGGTCGTCAGCGTCAACATTGAACTGGGTATGCAATCCATGACCGGTGGCGAAGGTGGTGCAGAAAAAATTATAAAGCTGATCAATAAAAATGACATCAAACCTCTGGTTGAACTGATGAGCATCGGCCTGGCCGGGCTGCTGTTTATGATCTTGTGCTGCATTTTCGGTTTCAAACTCTGTGCGGAAGCAACAACGCTTGCGTCTCAGATGTCTTCTTATGAAGGCTCAACCCACGGCGCAAAAATTGCCTCGCTGGGTGCTGGCAAGGCCAAATGGGTTGCCGTTAAAAGTGGCAAGGCTGTCTTGGGTGGAGCCGAACTGGTTGGTGAAGGACTCGGCATCAATGACAAGGTAAGAGCAGGAAAAGAAGCCGTCGGGCGCAGAATTTACAAAGGACTGAACACCGTCGGAGCACGACTCGGCCTGAGAGGCACAACTCCGAACCCCGGATCTAGCAATAATACGACCGGCGCTAACAGAAACCGTGGCAATGCTGAGAACTCCCGTAGTTCTGCTAGCACTCAAGGTCAAAACAGTCCTAACGACAACAAAAAAACTAACGGCACAAATGCTGCCGCCGAACAAAACACCCCTAACCAACAACAGGGCACCAATGGGAATGAACAAACTGGCGAGCCGACCTCCCGTACTGCAGCAGGGCAGACGCCTCATGATGGCAAAGGCCAAGCCGGAAGCACCGGTACATCAGGAAATGGCACGCGCACCGGCTCCAACAACGACAAAGCAGAAAACCGCGGCACAATGGGAGCAGAAGAACAAAATCAAGATAAGAATACAGGACAAGAACAAAAGCAGGATACGAATGGACACCAAGAAGCCGGAACGCCATCCGACAACGGGGCCGGTGCGGCAGGACCGCGGCAACCAGATATGAAAGAAAAAGCAGACGCCGTCGTAGAAGATGCCAAGCAAAAAATAGCGATGGCAGCGGAAAATGCCGCACGATCCGGAGGACAAACGGGCAGAGGCGAGACCGTTGCCGGCAGAACATCTGGAGAAAAAGACAAAGATAGTAAAAAAGACAAGAACTCCAGCAGAGAAAAAGAACTGCAAAGACGACTTGAGGAAATGAACGTCAGAATTGCTTCTCTGGCAATGCAGATCAGCGAACTGGAGAAAAAACAAAAAGCCGGCGGAAGCACCGAAAACGTGGCATACGAAAGAAGCCATGTGGACGAACAGATGAAAAAACTGAAAGAGGAGAAAGCTCATCTGGAAAATATGCTGAAAGGTCAGTCGACAGGAAACAACGAATCCAACAAAGGCCAAAAATAAGCAAGGGGACTACCGATGGTAAAGAACATTAACATAGCAAGATTTTGGAAATTGCTGTTTATTATTCCGGCAGTGTTATTGTTGTTTGCCTGCACCGCCGTTGATGACAACAACTCGGCAATTGAAAACACGGAAGATAATGTGGCATTGGAGAAAAAGCACCGCGAATGCTGGCAAGCGGCCGTTGTCAGCGCTATTTATGACACTACCAGTCACATCACTATGGGGATGTACAGTCACATGACCGAAGGCGCGATGGCTTTGATGATGGTCGCCTTTGCCATCTGGCTGTCATTTAGGATTATGCAGCATGTTAGCTCTTTTACGGAAGAATCTCCGGCGGAGGTTTGGACAGAGGTGATGAAGAAGTTTTTCTTGTGTTTTGTCTGCGGTCTGTTGGCGACTTCGACCACCGGCGTCCTGTGGGTTCTAAACTCCATTATCTTCCCGATATACAACGCCTTTTTGGAGCTGGGCAGCGCAATGTTGGGATATTTTACTAAAGTGGCCATAAACAATGCCGGCACAGATGCACTGTATATCCCGTTTACTGGTATGGTTGAAGCTGAATATAAAATTGCCTGTACAGTTTCCAATATGGATCCAGCAACAATAGAGGGTTTTCCGACCGCTCCAAAACAGATGATGGAATGTCTGACCTGCGCCGTCAATGAACGACTCAATTTCGGCTACAAACTCGGCTGGGTTATTCTGACGCAACCCGGGTTCATGGCTCTGATCTGCGGTTTGATAATGATGTGTTTGTTCACGTTTATCAAACTTGGGTTCGTCTTCTATCTGGTTGATGCCATATTCCGTTTTGCCATGATGATTTTGATTATGCCGATCCTAATTATGGCTTACGCTTTCAAACCGACCCGCAGTTGGACGGTCAGCGGATTTAAGACTATTCTGAATTCGGCCGCATTTATGATGTGCATTGCCATCGTCATCTTGATGTGTTTGGCGGCAATTCAGCAAATTCTGATCGACAACAAAGAGCTGCTTGAGGGAGACCAGACTTCGCTTGCCGATTTCAGCAAACCATTGTTGATGCTGATGTTAGTCGGGTTCCTTCTGCTGGGATCAATGAACATTGCTCAAAAGATCACTGGAGCTCTGGTCGGTGGACAAATGGGTGCCAACTTCCAGAAACAGGCCTCCAAAATGGCGTTTGCCATCGGCAAAAAAGTCGCTCTTGCAGTTGGAGGCACGGTTGCTGAAGGAGCAGTCAAAGCGGTGGAAAAAGCTAGAGAATCAGGAAATTAATTTCCGGCAATGTAAGCGGGATAGTTGGTGAAAGGATAAATAAAGTGAGAAAGCAGACTAACATATTCAACAGACTGAAAGCAAATCTTAAGGTCTTGCTGCTGGTTTGCCTGGCTCTGGTTATGTGCTCCTGTGCAGTTTACGCTGCCGACGTTTCCAACCGGGAATGCAATCGTGAACGTATGGATGCTATTTACAAATCCGGATGCTATGCCTGTGATGTCGTTTCTGCCTTAATCGGCAGCTTTATGACGGCATGTACTTATTTGTACAACGTGTCCCAAGATGCGGGGGTCAAACTTCTGGTTTTGGGCATTATGCTGTGGATTGCTTTTTACGTTCTCCAACAACTATCCTCGCTTAAAAACCTGGAACCGACCGCAATGGTCAACGATATGCTGAAAATGGCATTCAAAGTTCTCGGGGCCTATCTGGTCATCACTGCAGGTATTGATTTCTTCATCAATTATGCGGTTGTTCCGTTTATGAGTTTCGGCTCCGAATTCGGCATGGCCATGCTGACGTCGGCGTCGGCCGCAAGCGGGCTGGATCTGTCGTCGATCCAGCTTGACAGCGCCTACGTTTTTCAGGACGGAGTGGTGCCTGCTTATTTCTTAAACCAACTGCAACAGTACGTTGCTGCAGTTGATTACAGCGTATCTACCCACATGGAAATCGGCCATATGCTGACCTGCCATGCCACACATGCCGGCGCTTATGACTGGGAAATTATGAGAATCCCCAATTTCTGGACCTGGTTTACAGGGGCTGTTATCTGGTTTTTCGGCTTTATGTTGACGCTGTCCGTTACCTATTATCTGGTAGATATTTCTTTCAAACTGGGATTTGCCATCATTGCTCTGCCGATTATGGTCGGACTGTGGCCTTTCAACATTACTAAAAATCAACTGGCCGCCTGTTTCAGCATTATCCTAAAAGCAGCTGGAATCCTTATATTTCTTGGTATGATAACGGCGGCAGGTCTTGCCCTGGTCAGCAATGCGCTTGACATCGGTTCGGAAGAAGCGTTGAGTACGAGTATCGACACTATTCTGACAACGAAAATGTCCGGTACCGAAAAACTGATGACTGCCATTGAAGACGGAGACAACCAATATATTGACGACAGACTGTCTTTCTGGAGCTTGGGCTGGATTGTCATCCTGTTTGCTTATCTCTTTGCCATGCATTTGGTCGGCGCCGTAGAAAATGACTATGTGAATACTTTCTTCAGTGACAGAATATTTGGCTCCAGCAGCCCGATGCACTATAAACTGACACAGGCAACGGACATGGCTCAGTCAGCAACAAAAAAACAAGCAAAACGAATAGGCAAAGCTGCCAGCAAAGCCGCCAGCAGAGGGCTAAACAAGGTTGTTGGCAAATTTTTCAATTCCCAAGGCAACGGCACTTCAAATACAAAACAAAATAATTCGGGTAACAAACAATAGGTGGTAGAGATGACAATGACAAGCACATATGAAGGTAAAAGCATAAAAGGAACCATATTCCTTATGATGCTTGCATTTGCCGCTTTTGCGTCCGTTGACGCCAAAGCTGACAGCTCCTGCACCGTAAGTTACAGTGACGGACACGTTACTCCTGACTGCCCGAATGGACAAATTGCCCGTTATGACATCAGTCCAAAATGTATTGAACAGAACACAAATACAGCTGATAGCTGTATCAATGTTATGCCTGTAACCAATGTTTCCCGTATCCCGGAAGACGTCTGCTATCGAAACGAAGGCTGGAGTAAAAAAAGAAACCACAACGGCATGGATTATGCTGCCACTATGGGAACTGCCGTAACTGCTGCCATGGATGGTACGATCATCCGTTATTCTTTCGGCGTTTCTGAACCGGCTCGCGGTGTTTGCCAAAGCAGCGGCGGCGGATACGGTAACGTTGTTTATATCCAACATGAAGGGTGCGACGGCACATATACAACCCGCTACGGCCACCTGACCAATAAAACTGTTGATGGGCTGAAAAACGGATCGAAAGTGAAAAAAGGAGACGTTATCGGCTATGTCGGCGGCACCGGCGGTGCTTGCGGACGCCCCCACCTTCATTTTGAATTACGTGGTCCGGGCGACACGCTGATTAATCCGCTGTGCGATCAGATTCAGGGAATATGCAAATGCCAGTCTCCTGTTCCTTCAAGCGATCTGTCAAGCTGTAAAGACGCGGAATTTGCTGCCTCCAGTTCCTCCTCTGTTGACGCTACCGCTGGTGTAACCGCCATATCAATTGCAAAAAGCAGCGGTTCTGATACCCCGTTGAAAGGAAGCAACAGCTGTGCATCTTTTGAAGAAGTGCGCAACAGCTACCGCGAGTGGGGATGTATTTTCTGTAAACCTTTTGAGATTATTTTTAACACTGCAAGTGTTATGGCCAAACAGTCTTTTGACGCACTGTCCGAAGCGGTCATTGTCGTGGTTGTGGTGGCCTTTGCCATATGGCTAGCCTTAGTCACGCTCCGTTTTGTTTCCACAATGGAAATCAGAGAGCCGCGGATATTTGTCAAAACACTGCTTAATCAGGCGTTTCGTGTACTGATAGTGGTTATCCTGCTGAATTCGGAATTGAGTTATATATTATCCATGACGCTTGATCCGGTATTTTCAACCGGTCTACAAATAGCTCAGCTGGCAGGAAAAATCTCCAACACCTGTACTCTTGACGCGAATCTGTCCATTGTTAGCGATGAGCGAGGTGGTCTGTCTTCCGCCATGGGTACCGGTATTTTGTGCACCATAAAAGCAATTCAGGATCAGATTGGCGACATCCTTGCTTTGGGCGAAGTATGCTGGTGTCTGGCTTGGAGTTCCGAAAATGCAGTTATGTTAGTATTTCCCCACCTGGGATATATGCTGACCGGTATTTTATATTATGTTGGTGGCGTTGCTTTACTATTCATCTATCCGTTCCTGCTGGTGGACTGTCTGCTTAAGTTAGCGATCGCAGTTGCTTTACTGCCGGCGGCACTGGGCGCCTTTGCTTTCAAAGCCACTTCCCAGTATCTGCAAAAAGTATGGAACGTATTTCTGAATGCAGTTCTCAGTTTTATATTCCTCTCACTCATTATATTTATCATCGCCTCAATCGCAGCGGATACACTGAGCGAAATTCTGACGGCTGAAGTCGGTATCCTACTCAGATTTTTCTGGTGGATGGTCGAGGTGGTTAAGGTTGTTGCCGTTTGCTTCCTGGGCTGGGCCGTTTTGGGTGAGATGAAGAAATTTTCCGATGCCTTCGCACAAACACTTAAACTCAACAACATTGGAAGCCAAACGGGCTCAACTGCACTTGAGTTCGGTGCCAAACGTCCGGGGCTGTTCGTTGGAAAAGCGGCCGTAAAAGGTGCAGTTGTCGGTGGTACTGCCGTCGGTCGGGTGGCACATGAAGGGATAACCAGGATGTCTATCAACAGATGGAAGGGAGCTGCAGAAGGAAACACCGTCGTCAATCCGTTTAATCCTTTCAGCAGCATTAACCATGGAATACAAAAGGCTCGTGATGCAAATGGCAATGTTTTGAAAGACAAAGATGGCAACGAAATGTATGATACCTCTAGCATCCTGCAAAGAATCCGCGGCAAAAAAGAATATCGTACATTTACAACAGATGCCAGCGGCAATACCAAAATGACGGTTACAACCGAAAGCAGAAGCGGCAAAAAAACTGTCAGAGAAACTGACAGTTATGCCACTACGATCAAGAAATATGACAAAAACGGACAGGAAGTTAAGAGTCAGCAAAAAATAAACGCCTCCATGCTCAAATATAGCCTGAACAAGGACGGTACTTACAACCATCAGGTTATTAACGACTTCATGCAAAACTCTCTGATGAGCGAAAAAGACAAGCAAATTATGCTGGTTTCGATGATTATGAAAGAGAGACTGAATACGGAGGCAGCACAGGAACTGACCGACGCCTGCAAGAGCCGTCAGGTCGAAAAGAGGCAAGACGAGAACGGAAACGAAACCTGGACCATTACACAGGAAAACTTCAACGGCAGCAAGACGACATTTACCCTGACATTTGGCGCCGGCAACCGTGTTATGTCCGAATATCGAACAATTGCTGCAAACGGCAAAGGTATCAGTTTGGCAACGGACGGCATTGTCCAACGCAAGACCTATATTGAAACAAAAACAAATAAAGCGGGTGAGAAAGTTGTTGTTACTGAAAGCAGGTACTCTTTCAGCAAATATTATTCGAACATTGCTGGACGTCCTCTATATTCGACCGGAGAATTTGCCGAAAACATCCCAGCTGACCAGATTTTGTTCTCGCAATCTGATATGAAAGCGTTTGCAAAACAAGTCGGCAAAGAAGGCAACAAAGCCTATTCTTTCGAAGAGTTCAAATAAACTCACTTTCTGGTATTAGTCAAAAAATGGCAGAAAATATCATTTCTGCCATTTTTTGCACAAAATTTTCATCTTTTGTGCAAAATTCTTGATTATTTTTCAAGTTAGATTATTATTTAGTTAAAATTTTTACGTTTTCTTAACAGATGCAAAGGTGGTAAATTATGGAAGAAATTATTTTCCCCAACCAAATCAGAATGTACAGAAGACTTCGTGGACGATCCATGCAGGAGCTGGCTGACCATCTTGGCATCAGCCTTTCTGCTATTTCAAAAATTGAAAAAGGATATCGCAGAATCGATCAGGAACAACTGGTACGGGTGGCGGAGCTACTTGATTGTCCGATGCAGGATTTGTTTGTAAATGAACAAAACTCCCAGGAAGACGTTGTGTTATCCTGGCGGCGTGAACAGGAAAGAAGAAACAAAATCAATGAAAAAGCTGGGTTAAAAACCCTCGGTGCCGGATTGCGGCAGATCCGCAACGAAAAAAACCTGACCTTGATTGAAGTGGCCGAAAGTTCGGATATGACCCTGTCTGTTTACCACCGGATTGAAATGGGACAACGGGAAGTTTCTGACAAGGAAATGAAAAACATTGCCAAGTCGCTTGGCTATACGGCAGAAGAACTGAAAGAGGCCATCAAAAGCTTGGACAGCAAAGGAATGCTGGAAGAAATCATTCAGCGCAACGATGCCAAATACAAATTGCTATCCAATCCGCGTGGTGCCATTTCCGTTTTTGACACGGCTCCGCGGGACAGTCAGAAAATCCCCGTATACGGCGTTCCTGGAAAAGACGGCTCCGTTTTGATTGACAGCGAAAAAGAGATCAAATGGGTCAGCCGCCCCACCATGCTGAACGGTAAAAAAGATGCATATGGTCTTAACTTGTGTACCCGGCGTTTGGGTAGCTTGTTGCCGGCGCGTTCGATTTTGCTGGTTGATCCGCAGGAAGTTGTCAGCGTGGGTGATATTGCCGTCTATCAAAAATCCCCGGAAGAAGTCATGGTCATCAGTATCCGGGAAGACGACAATGGCAAACTGTACGGTATCCGCTGGAATCCGGATGAAAGAGTTACCGTAGGTGATAATGACTTGGGTAAGCTTCATAAAGTGGTTGCCATTTATTTGTAACCTCATATGATTTATAAGAAACCGCCGAAAGGCGGTTTTTCTTGTGGGCGATTAATGTTTGTTTAATTGACATTTATGGATTTGACTTTATGTTGTAATCAGTATATTCTTTTTGCGTAGGGGGGTATGGATTTGGCAGAAGATATTAACACCTCGGCCAGTTTTGGGCAAAAAAGCAACGACGATGAAGAAGCACCTATCATCGTCGCTCAGCGTTTTTTAAATATCTTCCGTCAACTGCACATTTTCAGCGACGAAAGAAGGGAAGCTTTTAACAAGATGCTTCTGGAACAACCAGCCGAAGTCAAAGCCATGTTTCAGAATCTGCCGGGCGGCACACCGCTGCAGGAATATATGGAAGATCAGGAGCAAAAAAGCAAGGGACTGGAACCGGTTGCCCATCACAAACACGCAAAAAAAAGCACCATTCTACAAGACGCCATATCCGAAAATACATCGGTGGCAGCACCTGCAGGTGGCCAAGGTGGTATAATCAACGGAGATAATTTTGCCCGGATACTGGCTAGCAGCCTCGCCCAGTCTAATGCTGAAATTATTCGCGAGTTGCAAAATATCCGACCGGTTTCCCTCTCTGGAGGTAAGGGCAGCAAAGCCAGTGTGGGCGGTTCGATGACACTGGTGGCGGACGAATCTTTTACCAATATCATTTCCAAAGCACTTTCCGAGGCAATCGAGAGTTCCGAGAAAAAACGTCTGGAAGACAACAAAATGATTGCCCGCTCTTTTATGGAGCTGCAGGAAAATCTGACCAAACTAATTGAACAGAACGGACAGATAAACGTTATTTCCGATGAAGACGGCAAAATTACCGCCACACCATTTCCGATGAAAGGTCTGGTTGATGACCTGGTTAAGGCACAATCCGTTTTTTTGAAAGAAACAACGCAAAACCAAAAAGAGGAATTGTCTTCCATCATTTCAACCGCCATCAGGGAAAGTCAGAAAGTATCCACACAGGCCTTAATCGAATCTTTTAAGAAAATAAACGAAGAAAAAATCCCAACCCCGATTACATACGCCGCTTCTTCTCCCAAGGGACAGGCTTCGATGGGATCGGTTGAACAGGTGTTAAAAGCGCAGGGCAAAGAATTTTCTTCCATTATTTCGATGGCCTTAAAAGAAAGCCAGAAAAATTCTGCACAGACAATTATCGAAACGCTCGAAAGTCTGAAAAAAGACACCGCTACCAACGGGCAGAACAACCTAAAGGTGGAAGAAATCATGCGGATGCAGGCCAATTTGTTCCGGGATATTGCGCGGGCACAAAATCAGGAATTTTCAGCTTTGATTTCGTCTGCCTTGAAAGAGAGCCAGAAACAATCAACCCAGGCCATTATTGCCGCGCTCAGTCAGTTACAAACGGCAGCTCCAACGACAATTGCGGTACCGGTATCGATGACCACAATGTCGCAGCAGGAACAACAAACGGCTCAGCCATCGCAGCTAGTACAAAACTTTGCCACCGCACCCCAGTCGGCTGATTTTTCGGCAACACCGATTATTGACAAATATCGGGGAAAAAATTCTTTAGAAGACATGGCACTTTTTGGAGAAGATGCCGAAGAAACTCCGAAAAAGAAAAAGAAGAAGAAAAAGAAGAAAAATAAGGAAACTGAGGCCA
>CAYXBH010000024.1:0-12670 GCA_964463185.1 uncultured Azospirillum sp.
AAAACATCTACCTGTTTACTGTTCATCATACCGGTACCGGACATTTCATATCCCTTGCCCTTTTCAAAGTCGTGGCGGGTCAGCTTTATTCCGGTTTCCAACTCTTCTCCCTGATTTTCTGGCTGTTCTTCCGCTTGCTCTTGTTGTATATCGGAATGCGCAGCCTTGTAACTTTTCATAAACTTCAAAGTTGCAGCATCCAGTTCCTCCCCATCGGTCTGCCGAGCCAACAAATCCTGGTATACGCAGGCATCCATTGCATCTGGATCAAGATTAGCCATATCGCCCAGCACTTCTGGCCGGTAAATGATGTTGCCGTCTTTGTCAAAAGAATAGGCGGGGATACCTTCTTTTTCCTGGGGTTGATTGGCAACCGCTTGTTCTGGCGTTTTGTCTTCCCTGTTGGAAGCAGCCACAACAGGCTGTTCGTTGTCGGCAGTATCCCTGACAGGTGCGGCGTAGAGCTCGGAACGGAGCTCTTCACTCATTTTACCGTTCTCAAAATGGGCATCGGCAAACCTGACCAGCGCCTCCATCTGACTGCTGCTTAATTTGCCGCTGTCATACAGCTCCTGTAGCCGAGCCGAAGAAATAACACCGCTGCTATACAGACCGTCTTCTCCTTCTATCCTGAAACCGCCTTTGGTAACATCGCTGACGGCGGGGTTCCCATTGCCTTCCAAAATGATTGTTGCCGCCCGCGGATATTGCTGGAACAAGCTGTGTAAATTGGCTTTCTGCTCGTCATTTAAAACCACACGATTTTCAGCAACCTGAATGTCAACCTCGCTGTCAATTCTTTCTTCTGTCCGGAAGTCATGCCCCTGTTCCTGTCTGACAAAATTCAAATCCGGCTGCCGACGCGTGCCGGCGGAAAACAGCTCTTCGTTTGTTATCGAATCAAGGGCTGCCATATTCATATCAATAAAAGCCGTATCGGTAGCAGCTGCCTGCGACTGAGCATCATTTTTCAAAGGATTGATGGAGGCTGCAATTTCTGCAATATGGGTTGCTGCCGGTTCCGGTCTTTCCAAAACGGCCAGTGTATTTGCCTCTGCAGACTGAGCCGCAACGTTTTGTGCTAGATTGTTGGCACCGCTATAAAGCATCCAAGCACCGGCAGCTTCGGCAATCAGCCCTCCGCCGTTTGAATACAGTTCCTTCCAGGCTTCTTTATCCCGGCCCCTTTTGTTCCAGAGGGTTTTGATGGCGTGCCCGGTTCCTACAGCCTTTGCTTTCAGTCCCCGCCAATAATCTTTGCGAACCATGTTTTTGGCTGCCATGGCCAGCGCATAGCCCTGACCGACAATCGGCAGAGAACGGACAAAAATGACTGAGTGCACCATCATGGCATTGCGGGTAGTTTTATCTTTTAAGGCCTGGCCGATCGAAACTTTGCCGAGCGACCGGTTTAAGGTTTTGATGTGGTTATATTCGTCCTCGCTAACGGCGCGTTCCCCTGCCACTTTGGCATACTCTCCGTAATTCTGCGTGCGGCGGATACCGACATATTTTACGGCATTGTCAAAAACTTCCCGGCTGACGGCTGCAATCTCTTTTTTGTTTTTGCCCTCGTTTTCTTTGTTTTTTCCGTCAATATAATTTTTATAATCTTCATAAGATTTGTCTGCAAACTGACGGATCTGTTCAAATTCTTCACGGGTCAGTTCGCTTTTTTTCTGGAATTGCTTTAACCTGTTAAAATCTTTTTCACTTACCCGGTTTTCTTCAACTCTGTGCTTTTCGCAATAAGCGACATACGTGTTATAATTTTTTATCTGGTTATAATCGTATAGGGTAACCTTGCTTCCTTCATTTTCTTTTATAAAGCGATTATAGCCCTGCTCTGCAACATTGTCTTTGTAAAGCGCGCAGAACGCTGCATAATCCTTAAATCCCTGAAAATCGTTGTAAAGCGCACGACTGGAAAGAATTGAACGGTAGCCCATGTAAACCGGGTTGCCGGCCAGCATATAGTTGGCGCCCAGACCGAACAACGGATTTTTTTGTTCAAACTTCTGGATCTTGTCCATTATCTGCCCGAAATGATGCATTCTGTTTCGGAATTTACGCCGTTTTTCCACAAAACTAGCAACCGGCTGTGTATTGCTGTGAACAATAACATTTAAGGCTGTTTTTTTATCATCCGCTTTCGGCGCAATGGACAGCAGTTTGAAAATTTCTTTTTCGCTTTTGCTGGAACGGACGGCTGCATCCAGTTTGGCAATGCGGTCAATGTGAGTTTCCGGTTTGATGGAATTGTACTGATCTTTGATGGCAACAGCATAAAGAGCATTATAATATTCGACCTTGATGCGGATACTTTCCTCGCCGCGGGCTGTACTTAGATTTTCCAAACCGATTTCTTCGTTTGAGGAAGCCAGGCGGCGGCAGGCATTCAGATCAAGGAGCTCTTCCAGCGAATCATTTTCTTCGGAAATTTGTTCAAGGCCGTTGTTTTTCCACTCCGGTCGTTTGCGAAATTCCTGGCCTTCCACGCTTTCCAATAGGCTGTATGCCTCGTCAAAACGTTCAACTTCCGCCTCCGGAGCCGGAGCATAAAAATCTTCCCAATGGAAAGGATCGGAAACCATGTCTTCGGTTTGGGCCTCCGCTTCAGCATGTGTTTCTTCTTTCGCTTGCGGCGAATCGTCATTTTCATCGTTTGTTTCTTCTTCCGACGGGCTTAAATCGTCGTTTTCGTCTTCTTCCCACAATATGACATTATCCAAAACCTCGGTTGCTTTTTTCCGGCTTTCCATTTCCGCATTAAACCGTTCAACAAACCGCTCAAAAGCCTTTTCGTCCTTTTGCAAAGCTTCTAAACCCGACAGACTATACCCGCTGGTAAGCTCTTCATATATTTCCGGATTGGATTCCTTCAGCTCGTCCAAACGACTTTGAAAATTTGTTGTATCCACCATAATAAGTCCCTTTTATCATAAAACTATATTAGATTTATAATAAGATTGTTTAAATTTAGTCAATGCGTTTTGTTATATAATGATATTTTTGTCGAAAATATTTTGTTGGATATCTTGGCTTTTTACTTTATATTGGACTTAAAATTTAACCAACAGGGAGTAAAAATATGCAGACGATCCGTCCTGCCCGACTTCGTCCGGGAGATGAAATAAGGGTTATCGCGCCGGCAGCGGGCATCAAAATCATCAGCCGGGAATGCCGGGAAATTGCACGTCGGCGCTTTGAGGAAATGGGGCTGAAAGTAACTTATGGAACCAATACCATCGACGAAAACTGGGATGCCGGTGGTTCTGCCGCGGTGGAAAAAAGGACAGCCGACATTGAAGAGGCTTTTGCCGACAAAAACGTCAAAGCCGTGTTTACTATGATCGGTGGCAACAACTCTAACCAACTGCTGGATTTCATAAATTATCGGACAATCGCGGAAAACCCGAAAATATTCTGCGGTTTTTCCGATATCACGGCGCTGCTCAATGCCATTTATGCAAAAACAGGACTTATCACCTTTTCCGGCCCGCATTTCAGCTCGCTCGGTATGCTGAAAGGTGCGGAATATACTTTGGACAACATGAAAAAAATGTTGTTTGAGGAAAACGCCAATAAAATCTGCCCTGCAAAAGAATGGAGCGACGACCTATGGTTCATTGACCAAGAAAACAGGACATTTATCACCAATGAGGGCTGGTGGCACTTGCAGCCGGGCAATGCGAAAGGCCGACTTGTTGGCGGTAATCTCGGTACTTTTGAGCTTTTGCTCGGCACCCCCTATCGGCCGGAATTCTCCCCGGAAACGGTTTTGTTCATTGAGGATACCGGCGATGTCGGAATTGCTGGTTTTACCCGCAATTTTCAGGCCCTGCTGCAACAGCCTGACTTTGCCAACGTCTGCGCCGTTTTGATCGGCCGTTTTCAGAAAAAATCGGAAGTAACCAGAGAGCAGCTAGAATTTATGATTGGGCGTTTCCACCCGTATCTGAAAGGGAAACCTGTTATTGCCAACCTTGACTTTGGGCATTCGACTCCGCTTTTAACCATTCCGGTCGGTGGAATCGCCAAAATAGAAGACGGATATATCAGCTTTTCTTTTTAGTCATCAAAAAACCGGCCTCTGGCCGGTTTTTTACGGTATTGCCGTTTCCAATTAACGGTGATGGCGCCGGCCGTGCCGATAGCCACGGTGATAGCCATAATCATACAGCAACACTCCGCCGCCAATTGCCAAAGCGGGCGCAATATCATAGTTATAATATGCTGGCCGGATATTTTGCCTGTGATACAGTTCGCTGTTGTCTTCATATACAGTTACCTGTGCCGGAGCATTGACAATAACCTGGCTGACCGGCGTCGGAAAAACATCGGGAACCGTGGTAATGGTCGTGGTAGCGGTGGTTGTCGTTATCGTTTTTTCCGCCCGTGCAGAAAACACCCCGACAAGCACGCACAACAAGCTTAAAAACAAAATTTTTTTCATAATACCCTCGCCTGTTAACAATGCAGTCATTGTACCGTTTAAAAAACATAAAATCAACTAATTGATTATTGTCCATCATATAAATGGCTGTACAATGTTTTGATGCCCAAAAAAATAAGGAGGACGCCAGCAGCAATCTGCAAAAAGGCCGTCGGCAGGCGGTAGAATACCCGGCTGACATAAAACCCCACCACCGTACAAGCAAAGCAGACAATACCGATCAATGCGGTCGAAAGCAAAATCCCGACATCCATAAAATAAAGGCTGATGCCGGCAACGCAAGCATCTATACTGGTTGCTGTCCCCAACATAAAAAGCAGACGGAGGGAAAGCCGGGGATCCACTTTTTCGTATTCTTCGCCGGAAAAGGCTCCGCAAATAACATTTACCCCCAGCAACAGGAAAACTGTAAACGCAATCCAATGGTCAAAAGCCTCGATATAATGGTGGATGGAACTGGTAGCCAGCCAGCCGATCAGGGGCATCACAAACTGACCGATGCCGGTGGCAGCCCCCAGCTTCAGCGCTGACGAAAAAATTTTTTTCTTAATAACCAGTCCGTAAGAAAAAGCGACCGCAAAAGCGTCTGCAGACAAAGCCAGAGCCAGCAAAAAAACACTAAACACTTTTCTATCCCTAAAAAATCAAGACAAAACAATGTTTAGTGCTTTTAAATTAAAAAAAGAAATTATTCAATTATTTAATTTTTAAAATACTCAGATTATGCACCTTAGGATGGCCGGAGCGGTCTATTATAATATCAAAGAACAGCTCCTGCCTCCGGTGATTTTTTCCAGCCCTAACTTCTGAATTGCCATAATATGAACAAAGATGTCTTTTTCACCTTCCGGCGTTTTGATAAATCTGTAACCCTTTTTGTTGTTAAATCATTTAACTGTTCTACTTAGCATATTAGTTTCTTTTGATAAAATTAACATTGATCTGGCAACTTTTGCATCCCGAACTTTTGCGATATATTCCTTAAAAAGGACTTTTCAAGGGAGAACGCTAACTTATTTTAAACTAATAATTTTTCCGCCAGTTTTTGAGCTTCGGCAATAATTTCCTCTTCACCGTCGATGTGTCTGTTTTCCATAACCAGGCGCCCGTTGCAAACAACGTCAGAAATACACGCGCTGTCAGCTGCATATACCAAATCGGAAACCAGATTATAGGCCGGCACCATAAAAGGATGCTTCATATCTATCAGCAGGCAGTCGGCCAAAGCGCCTTCCTTGATCTCGCCTGCATCAAGTCCGAAGGCAGCGGCACCGTTGCGGGTTGCCGCTCGGAAAACATCGGCTGCCTTGCCGGCGGTAGCGGAAGACGCCTGGATCTTGGCGGAAAGCGAGGCAAATTTTACACTTTCGATCATACTGAGGTTGTTGTTGGACGAAGCGCCGTCGGTGCCGATGGTGATTTTGTCCGGGAAACGACTATACAGATCCTCAAAAGCAAACATACCAGAATTCAGCTTGAGGTTAGAAACTGGGTTGTGCGAAAGAAAACTGCCGCGGCTGCTGATGATTTTTATATCCTGCCTGTTTAAAAAGACGCCGTGTGCCAGCATCGTGCGCGGGGTCAGCAGCCCAAATGAATCGAGACGTACGGCCGGAGAAACTCCGTATTTTTCCCAGCAGTCATTGTTTTCGCCTGCTGTTTCGCTCAAATGTATCTGCATGGTCAGGCCATTTTGATCCGCCGTGCGGGCGGCAAATTCTAGTAAATCGGATGAAACCGTATAAACCGCATGGCAGGACAACCCTTTGATAATCCGCTCTGGACAAGGATTTTCCGCTGCCAGAAAACGATCGGTTGCTTCCATTTTGGCCTTGGTCTGGGCTGGATCAAACATATCCATCTCCACCAACGAAATTGCAGCGCGGATCCCCATCTCTTTAACCACCCGCATGGTTTCTTCCCCGTAAAAATACATATCAGCAAAAAAGACCGTGCCCGATTTGATCATCTCCAGAATCGCCAGCCGGCTGGCAACATAAATATCAGCCGGCGTCAATTTTGCTTCAACCGGCCAGATGTCTTCGCGAAGCCACTCAAACAGCGGCTTGTCATCGCCGTATCCTCGCAGAATCGACATTGCCGCATGACAATGGGTGTTGTAAAAAGCCGGGACAATTGCCTTTTGAGAACCGTCGATTATCTTGTCTGCCGTCAACTCCAGGCCGGGAGTAATTTTCGTGAAACGGTTGTTTTCAATAAATACGTCAACCCGCCTGTTTTGGTGCAAAATATTTTTAATTAAAATTGACATCCAGTTGTCCAGAATTTATGTTGATGATAGTAATAATGTAGAATAGAACGGTTAATTATGAATGAACAAATTTTGGAAGAACGCCTGATTGAGATTGAAACGGCCATTGCCATCCAGGAAAAAACCATTGATGAATTGAATCAGGTGGTCATTGAACAGGGACGACAACTTGCAAGGCTGACCAAACAAAACCTTTATCTGGCGGAATTTCTGAAAAATGAAACCGTTAAACCTCAAAGCGAAGAAACACCACCGCCACACTACTGAACACTCTTTAATCGGTAACAGGTGCATTTATATTATCTGGCAGGGAGAGAAAAAATGGATATTGACGCTTTATATAAACTGACCCACGGGGTTTATATTCTCGGCGCAAATGATGACGGCAGACTGGTCGGAAGCACTGTTGACGCCGTGATGCAGGCGGCAAATAAACCGGTGGTAATCGCCCTTTCCTGCCACAATGGGAGCTACACCAAAACCTGCATTGAAAAAAGTGGTTGTTTTAGTCTTTCTGTCCTCGGGCAAAACGTTGATCCATTTGTCGTTGCCAATTTCGGTTTTCAGACCAGCCGCACGACCGATAAATGGAAAAAAGTGTCGCATTTTATTGAAAATTCCCTACCTTATCTGCAAAACTGCATTGCCGTGATGAGCTGCCGGGTAATTGACCGGCAGGTTTTTGAAAGCAACACGCTGTTTACCGCCGAGGTAACGGAAAGCCGGGTCATGGCCGACGGAGATCCGCTGACCTATTCCGACTACCGTGCTTCGTTTAAAAACGAAGTATTGAAATTTTTACCCACAATTTTAAACAAAAAGGAGAACAAAAATGGATGATAATGAAAAACAATGGGTTTGCGTTGTCTGCGGATATGTTTATGACGGTGATGTACCGTTTGAAGAATTGCCTGACGACTGGACCTGCCCTGTCTGCGGCGTTGATAAAAGCTTTTTTGAACAACGTTAAAAAAATTATCCCTTCTGCATCAACGGAAGGGATTTTTGTTTTTCATATTTTGCCGGCGGCGTATTGATCTATATATTCTTTTTCTATTGCCAGCAGGTTGCCTATGGAATCAATCTCGACACATTCCCCGTCACCATGGGCATTTTCGCCGTTGGCACTATGCATAATGATAACTGAACGGTCGGAAAACATACGGGCATCGGTACCTCCGCACATTTGCGCGACTTTCGGCTCCCGGCCGGTAATTTTTTCGGCTATGCGGCGGTAGGCCGCAATTTCCGGCATCAGAACATCCATATAAACACCGCGGCTTGAAAGCAGAATTTCATAAGAGCAGTGATGGCGGCCACAGGCCTCTTGCAATTTTTGTTCCAGCGCCGCAAGCGTTGTTTTTTCAGTTAGGCGAAAATTGACTCGTGCTTCGGCTTCTGCCGGTACGACATTATAGGTTGCCGGCGAATTAAACGCGGTAACCACCATCGTATCCTGCCAGATGTCATCTGGCCGGCAAACGCCTTTTTCACAGTTGCTAAACCCCGTTTTGATGTCTTCCAGGCAATCCATCAGATGTTCCACCGCGTTCACGCCTTCCCACGGGCGGGAACTGTGCGCATTTTCACCTCGGGCAGAAATGCGGATGCTGACCGGGTGCTTGGCTTTGTCACAAATCGTTAAAAGGTCGCCGGCATCGGTATCAAACACGATCCGGGCATTGATTTTTTCGTTTTTCACCAAAGCCTTGATACCGTTGCTGGTGGTTTCCTCATCTGTTGTCAGCAACACGCTGAAACGTATTTTTTTATCCATGGCATAGGAAAGAGCCGCCAGATTGACGGCCACCTGTGATTTCATATCCAATGCGCCGCGGGCATAGATTTTTCCGTCTTTGATCTGCGGCAAAAAAAGCTCTTTTCCCGCCGGCACCACATCCAGATGGCCGACGGTCATAATATCAAAATCAAAGTCTTGACAGTTGGACAAAAGCAAAACCGGTGAAGCCCCTGGAAACCTGAACTCCTGGACAAAGGCGCTGGCCGGAGTCAGTTCTTTTTTGACCAGTTCCAAAGCATCCCGGATTGCCTCGCCTTGGCCGGAAATGCTTGGAATACGAATCAGTTTTAAAATATTTTCAATAAGTTTTTCCATATTTTCTCTGATCGACAACGGCAATAAACGTTTGTTTCATCTGCTGACGTCGGCGCAGGTGTTCCAAAGCATTGTCTATACTAGTATGTGCGATATGAACGTCGCTGATGCAAAATACCGTCCGCCCGTCTTCCCTTAAGATATGGTCAAAATCTTTGGTCCTAGCAAAAGGTACAAAACCCAGTTTCTGATAAAAACTTTTGGCATTGACGTTGTTGGCATTATATTCAATGATCAGGCTTTTATACCCCTGTTTTTTCAGTTCTGGAATGGTCTGCTTGAAAAGCAGTGTTCCTAGCCCGTAGTGCTGGATCTGCGGGTCAAGATAAATCTGATTGACAACCAGCGTTTTGTCGTTGAGTTCAACATCGCGCTCAAAGTTGACTTTGCGGCACCAGGCATATTCAAAACCGTCAAGAAACCCTTTTTCCACATCTTCCGCCTGGCTGTCCACCGGCCGGGTATAATATTCCGGCACGGCGGAATAACGGATAAAACCGCAGGGAACCTCGTTGATGTGGAGAACGGCCACTGTCGACTGATCGTCTTCGGCTATTTTCCATAATTTTTTGATAAAATATCCCCGCGTATAAAGCGCCATTTCCTGCTCGGATTTATAATCGACCGACAGCTTGTTATACGAACGCTGATATGCTTCCGCCAGTGGCAAAATCATGCTTAGACGTTTTTCCAGATTGCGGATTGAAACTTTCATGGGAAGCCTTTTTGGCAAATAGTTCAAAACTGGTAAAATTATATATAATTACCACCACGAGTCAAATACTAAATAAAAAAAGATGGACCTTTGCCGCAATTGATGTTAAAAACGTAAAAATAGAAGAGGGCAATATGGACATTAACGAATTAAGCGAAAATTTCGAGCTACTCGACAACTGGGAAGATAAATACCGATATCTGATTGATCTGGGCGAAAAACTGCCACCGTTTGATGAAAAATACAGAACGGAAGAATGGAAAATCAGCGGCTGTCAGTCGCAAGTCTGGTTGGTTCCTGCCTTTTCTGGCAACGGGGTTGACGCCTGCATCAATTTTTCCGGCGACAGCGACGCCGCTATCGTACGCGGACTAATTGCCGTGGTTTTGACCGTATTTGACGGCAAAAGCCGGCAAGAAATTCTTTCTCTTGATGTGGCGGCTCTGTTTGCCCGGCTGGGGCTGGAAGAGCACTTGTCACCCAGCCGGCGTAACGGACTCGGTGCAATGGTCGACAAAATCCGTTTTTACGCCGCCCAAGGATAACTGCAGACACGAGATGCCGATGAATATTCACGAATATCAGGCCAAACAAATACTCAGCCGCAATGGAATTAAAATTCCAAAAGGTAAAATTGCCTATACGGCCAATGAGGCTCGGCGGGCGGCAAAGGCGGTTATCGCCAAAGGCCCCTGGATGCTGAAAGCGCAAATACAATCCGGAGCAAGGGCTACTGGTCATTTTCTGGAAAAAAGAGCCGGTTCCTGTGGCGGTATCCGGATGGTAGAGAATCTGAAAGATTTGTGGGTGGAAGCCGATGCTATGCTCGGCTCAACTCTTGTTACAAAACAAACCGGCCCGCAGGGAAAACAGGTTAGCCGGCTTTATGTGGAGGCCTATACCAGGGTGGGGTTTACTTTTTATGCAGGCATGGCCATCGACCGAGTGCAGGCTTCGATTACACTACTGTTGGCTAACACCAAGGACGACGATATTAATACGATTGCTGAATCCGACCCGGGGCGTATTCTGCGTCTGTCGCTTGACTTGGTTACCGGTCCGACCCATGCTCAGACGGGAAAAGCGGCAGAGTTTCTGAAACTTCAGCCACGAAGTTACGACAGTTTTTATCTGTTTTTGCGTGGTATGTTCAAAACTTTTATTGCCAATGACGCTTTAATGATTGAAATCAACCCGGCAGGGGTGATGAAAAACGGGGACATCGTAGCACTTGATGCAAAAATTACGCTGGATGACAAAGCTCTTTACCGGCACCCCGAAAATCGGCGTCTGAAAGACGATTATGAAACCGGCGCCCGCGAACTGAAAGCAGCTAAATACGGTTTTACTTATCACGAATTTGACGGCAACATCGGCTGTATTGTCAACGGCGAAGGGCTGGCCATGGCAATGGCTGACCTGATTAAGCAGCGGGGAAACGCCGTTGCCTGTTGGCTTAACGTCAAAGGTGGTGTCGACCGGGACAAAATTGCGGCAGGGATTAAGATAATCGTTACTAACCCGCGGGTTGAAGGAATCGTGATTAACATTCTCGGCGGTTTTGTTCGCTGCGATTTGATTGCCGACGGCATCATTGATGCTGCGGCAGAAGTAGGCATGAACATTCCGCTGGTGGTACGTTTTGAGGGCACCAACCAGGACGAGGCGGAAAATATCCTCAAACGGGCGGGGTTACCGCTGACACTTGTGCGTAACATGGAAGATGCGGCCGATGAAATTCTGAAAGCGGTGCAAGAGGGTATGTAATGTCGATTTTAGCCGGAAAAAATACCAAGGTTCTGGTACAGGGAATGACTGGAATGCAAGCCTCGTTTCACACCAAACGTTCATTGGACTACGGCACCAATATCGTTGCCGGCGTTACACCGGGAAAAGGCGGCATAACTCATCTAGGGCTACCGGTTTTTAATACGGTTAAAGAGGCCGTTAAAGAAACCGGAGCAACCGCTTCAATGATATTTGTTCCCGCCAGAGCCGTCAAATCAGCCATTACAGAAACAGTTGAGGCAGGGCTGGAACTGGTCGTCTGCATCTCCGACAATGTTCCCATCCGGGATATGCTTGAAATCCGTAATATCCTGAAAAATAGCAAAACCTGTTTGATTGGACCCAACACACCGGGACTGATTACTCCCGGCGAAGCAAGGCTCGGTATTTTCCCGGAAAACATCCTCACGCCAGGAAAAATCGGCATTGTATCACGCTCGTCGACTTTGACCTATGAGGCTGTTTTGGAAACCAGACGAGCTGGTTTCGGGCAATCGACGGTAATCGGACTCGGCGACGATATGGTCATCGGCATGAGTTTTGCGGATATTCTGGCCGAATTTATGAATGACGACAAAACCAAAGCAATCGTGATGATTGGACAGTTAGGTGGAAATTTTGAAGAACTTGGTGCCGACTGGTATCGCTCTTCACCCGTCAAAAAACCGGTTATTGGTTTTGTCGCCGGTAACTCCCAAGCCTTCAGCTCAACCGTTGGCTATGCCGGCGATATCATCACGCGCGGCAAAATTACCGCCGAAGACAAGAAAAAAGCCCTGGCCGACGCAGGGATAACTGTTGTTGAACAAATTAGCTGCGTCCATGACGAGTTGCTGAAACTGAAATTGTAAAATGGTGTTGGTAAAATTTTTTCGCTTTTTGTTTGACAACATTCTTCCACGTCGATGCCGGAAATGTGGGCAGATTTTGACAAATGAGGGCGAATTGTGCGAAAATTGCCTGGGCGAGCTTAATTTTATTTATCCGCCTTATTGCAAAAAATGCGGGCATCCGCTGACCGAAGATGAAAGCAACGGCAAAATGCTTTGTGCAGCCTGTCTTTCGTGTAAACGGTCCCCTTTCCGCATGAGCCGATCGGCATTGTATTATGACAATGCTTCCAAAAATCTGATTTTGGCATTCAAGTTTATGGATAAGACCGAAAATGCAAGGCTTTTGGCGGCCATACTGAAAGTAGCAGGAGAAGATATTTTGGCCGCCGGCGTGGACGTGATTGTACCGGTTCCCCTCCACTATACGCGTTTAATCAAAAGACGCTACAACCAGTCGGCGCTACTGGCTTATGAACTTGGACGTTATACC